>NZ_JAVDQG010000007.1 GCF_031454155.1 Desmospora profundinema | reverse complement strand
CCACCCGTTCCCATCCCGAACACGGCAGTTAAGCCCTCCAGCGCCGATGGTACTTGGGGCGCAGGCCCCTGGGAGAGTAGGACGTCGCCAGGCAAGTCAACCCTCTGATCCAAATGGATCGGAGGGTTTGTTGTTCTCCGATGATGTCATGATGTGATGCTGTATTTCCCCTCATGTTTACCCTTTCAATCACGGGGTCATAATTAATCCTGAGGCATAGCCATGAGGAGGATAAGCGCGTTGGAAGAAGTTCATATTGGTTTGTTGACCATCAAACTCGTTTTAGGTTTTATCGCTTTATTTATTGTTATCAAAGTAACAGGGCGAACATCAATCAATCAATTAACACCGTTTCACTTGGTTTTTGTGTTTGTGCTCGGGGAATTGGTTGGAAATATGCTTTATGAACAACATGTGGGCATTTTGGTTTTCGTATACGCCCTCGGAGTGTGGACGGTTCTCATGTGGGGTGTAGAGTTTATCAGTCAAAAAATGAAATGGACACGTTCTTATTTGGTAGGCGATCCTTCCATTATCATTCGGAATGGTATGATCGACCGTGAGGAGCTTAAAAAGAATAAGTTAGATATGAATCAAGTATTAAGCTTGCTACGACAAGATGATGTTTTTTCGGTACGTGAAGTCCAATACGGAATTTTGGAACCCAATGGTGAAATAACGGTCTTACTAAAATCCAAGTATCAACAACCCGTAAAGCAAGACTTCAACCTTCCGGAAAATCAGGTTGACCTACCCACTTCCTTGATTATCGACGGTGAAATATTATTGGATAACTTACGTAAACTCGGTTTTGATCAGAACTGGTTAAAAAAGCAGTTGGAAGCCCATCACTATGACAATGAAAAGGATATATTTTACGCTGATTGGCGAGAGAGTGACGGTATTCATATCAGCCCTAGATCACAGTGATTCATCCTTAAATTGCGGGTCGTACTTGGGACCGATTCCTTCCAGGGATATGGATGCTCGCCAGTTTATATGCTCTTACATGCTGGTTTTTGTTTGATCGATTAGGTGTGAAAGGCGCGATGGGGTGGCCGATCAGATTTTTTGTGATGGGGGTTGCCATTCACGGATGGTGAATATAATACAGTAACGCTTTTAACAGGGCGATGACAGGCACATAAACCATCAGCAGAAACTCGAGCCAAGACCGGGACATCGGCAGATTCCTCCCTGTGCTTTTCCTTTAGCATGTCCGCAATGGTGGGGTTCATACGCAGCCTGCCCGCTGCAGAGCTTCCGTGATATACTGAAAGTGTTGATGGATGGTTATCAATACGATTTTATGTGGACATAATGGTTGGAAAAATGAAAAAAAGGTGGGTCTGCTTTGGCTGAATCGATCGATCGGATCTCCTGTGTGGTTTGCCAAGAGGAGCAGACCGAGGGGATCACGATATTGGAAGCGTTCATTTGTAAAGACTGTGAACGGGATATTGTGAAAACGGAAGTGGAAGATATGCGTTATCCCCACTATGTAGTTCAAATGCGTCAACTTTGGATGGACAGGGATACAACCACTGAGCGGGGGCTGTGAACAGCCTCCGCTTTTTTGCGGGAGTGGATGATGGAATGAAAAAAAACGGGGATCAACATCGGGCTCCCTTATGGGAAGCACTGGTACAACACGCCCGGGAAGGGGTGGGAAACTATCACGTGCCGGGTCACAAAAGCGGCCGATTTTTCGATCGGGAAGGATGGTCTGTTTTTTCCTCTCTGCTGACCATTGATCTGACTGAAGTGGGTCAGCTGGACGACCTTCATCAAGCGGAAGGAGCGATCGCGGACGCTCAGAAGTTGGCAGCAGCCTGTTTTGGTGCGGACCGCACGTTTTTCCTTGTAGGAGGAAGTACTGCGGGGAATTTGGCACTGGTGCTTAGTACCTGCAGTCCTGGCGACCGTTTGATTGTGCAGCGTGAAGCTCATCAATCCGTTTGGAACGGGTGCGTGTTGGCGGGAGTTCGACCGGTTTACATCAGCGGTGGTGTGGATCACGAGGGGTTTCCGCGCCCGCTCGATCCCGAGTGGTTACGGGAGGCGTTTCGACGCTACCCGAATGCCAAAGCCGCGTTGATCACCTCTCCTGATTATGATGGCCATGTGCAGCCGATTCAGGCCTTAGCCCAAGTGTGTCACGAATGGAATCGTCCCCTGTTGGTGGATGAGGCCCATGGGGCACACTTCGGCATTCATCCGCATCTGCCACCTTCTGCTTTATCTCAGGGAGCCGATGCATCCGTACAGTCCACACACAAACTGCTTTCTGCGATGACGCAAGCATCGATGCTTCATCTGAAGGGTTCACGCGTCAATAGTGACAAGGTTGCAAGTTGGCTGCGTATACTTCAATCCAGTTCCCCGTCTTATCCCTTGATGGCCTCCCTGGATCTGGCTCGCCGCCTGATGGCGATGGAGGGGGAGCAAGAGCTGGGACAATTGTTGGAACGGTTAAAAGGTCTGCGCCTGGCGATCCAGGATTTGGACCATATCCTAGAGATGCCCGCGTCAATGAAACGGGATCCGTTAAAAATGCCGCTGAACGCAAGGGTAAAGGGAGAGGCGGTGTCCGGGATCCGGCTGGCCCGCTTTTTGGAAAAACAGCATTTGTGGATGGAACTGTCGGACCACCGTCGGGTTTTGGCGGTGTTTACACCGGGAAATCGGGAAAAGGAGCTTTCATGTTTAAGAGATGCACTTCAGAAACTGGACCGTCTCATCCCATCGTTTCCACGCGAGCCGTTGTGGTGCTTTCCTGAAACACCTCAACTGGTGGAGAGTAAACAGTCTCTGGACGAGCTCTTTCGTCGACCAGCGGTATCGCTTCCTTTGGTTGAGGCGGTGGGTAGGGTTGCCAAGGAAGCGATTGTCCCCTATCCGCCGGGTATTCCGGTGGTACTGCCGGGGGAAATTTATACCGAACAACATCTCTTTCTGATCCAGGATCTTTCCCGTAATGGTGCCAAGATCCGGGGATTGGCGGCTCGTTCCCCCCTATCGGTGTTCGTGTTACAATAAATCACAAACTGGCGATGAGAAGAAGGCAATCCGTGTCCGTGGATTGCTCCATCGTCTGGATGGGGGAACGGAATGAACGGTCTTTTTATTACATTTGAAGGCCCTGAAGGGGGCGGAAAATCGACACAGATTGGTCAGCTGGCACATTGGTTAAAGGAGCGGGGATGGCAGGTCACGTTAACCCGTGAGCCTGGAGGAACACCGATCGGGGACCGGGTCCGTACTATCCTGTTGGATCCCGCTTCATCGGAGATGGTGTTGCGGACCGAGATGCTTTTGTATGCCGCATCCCGTGCCCAGCTGGTGGAACAAGTGATTCGTCCGGCTTTGGATCGGGGGGACGTAGTTCTGTGCGACCGGTATGTGGATTCCAGTATCGTATACCAGTCCGTCGGGCGGCTTGGGGCCATCGAAGAAGTGATTGCCATCAACCGCATCGCAACCGGTGGGCTGACACCTTCCCGTACTTATCTCCTGGATTTACCGGTAGCGGAAGGGATGCGTCGACTGCAATCGAGACGAGAAGGGATCGATCGCATGGAAGGAAAAGGGGATTCCTTTCATGAACAGGTTCGCCAAGGCTTTCTTCAATTGGCACGGCGGGAATCGGACCGGTTTGTGACGTTGGATGCCGTTCAGTCCCCAGAGAAAGTGTTTGCCGATATTTTGCGTGACATACAGACGTGGTTGCCTGCTCCAGTCAACCATCCATCGACGGATCCAAGGGGGGAAAGAGGATGAAAATGATTGTTGCCGTCGTCCAGGACCAGGACAGCAACCGTTTATCGCAAGCGTTGGTGGAAGCCGATGTGAGGGCCACCAAACTGGCCAGTACCGGAGGCTTCCTCAAGTCGGGCAACACGACGTTTATGATCGGGATTGAGGATGATCGGGTGGAGGAAGCGTTGGAGTTGATCCGGGAAAACTGCCAATCCCGCCAAAAAATGATGACCCCCCTCTCTTCTATGGGGAGCGCGGATTCTTACGTTCACTATCCGGTGGAAGTACAGGTGGGCGGCGCGACGGTGTTCATTCTGCCGGTGGATCGTTTTGAACAGTTTTGATCGGTGGAAACGGAGGGAAGGAGCATGGCATCTTTGGACCTTTTTCCTGGTAGGGAACGAGTGATCCGCTTATTGCAGAAAGGAATACAAAGCGGCCGCATCACCCATGCTTATTGTTTTGCCGGTCCCAGAGGGGTGGGCAAAGAGCAAACCGCCCTCATCCTGGCTCAATCCCTCAACTGTGAGGAGGAGGGAAGCGAGAAACCGTGTAGAACCTGTCGCTCCTGCAGACAAATTCAACACGGCAACCACCCTGATATACGGTGGCTGGCTCCGGAAGGGGCTTCCATTAAAATCAGCCAAATGCGCCGATTACAACAACAGTTTTCATACAGTGCCGCTGCCTCAGTCACCCGGGTAGTGGTGATCCGCCAGGCGGAGAAAATGACGCTTGAGGCGGCCAATAGCCTACTCAAATTCTTGGAGGAACCCACTTCCCGCATGGTGGCCGTCTTATTGACGGAACAACCTCATGCCTTGCTCCCCACTATACTCTCCCGTTGCCAACTTTTGCGATTTTCCCCGCCCTCGTCGGATGTGATCGCAAGGCAACTGGTAGAGGAAGGAGCCGATCCCCACTTGGCCAGAATCGCTGCCCATGTGGGCGGCAGTGTGGATCATGGGAGAGAGCTCCTTGAGCGGGACACGTTTGCCCTTATTTGTGACCAAGTGATAAAATGGGGGGAGGAGATCGCTTCTGGTGGTTCCGATGCGCTTGTAACGGTACAGACCCGTCTGCTCGCCGATGACGAGTGGGCGGATCGGCTGGACAGGGTTCTCGACCTGCTGTTGTGGTGGTTGCGGGACGTGATGAACCACCAGCTTAACCGGGAAAGCCAAGCCGTGTTCGCACGAAAGAGCGAATCCTGCCGGCGCCAAGCTTCCATGTGGACAAGGGCTGACTTGGTCCAGGGGATGGAACGTGTCGTTCAAGCCCGCGACGAACTATCCGGCAATGTCCAAGCCCAAGCCGTGCTGGAGCGAATGGTGCTGGCGATGCAGGGGGGAGCCCAACATGTTGGCAGTGGTTGGAGTCCGCTTTCGCCAAGCGGGTAAGATATATTATTTTGATCCAGGAGACTTAGGAATTGGGCGGGATGATCCCGTCATTGTAGAAACCGTCAGAGGAGTGGAATACGGAACAGTCGTTTCCGGAATCCGTCATGTGACGGAGGACGAAGTGGTTCTGCCACTGAAGCGGGTGATCCGTGTGGCCACCGCTGAAGACACCGAACAGATGGAGCGTAATCAGCAAGCGGCCGCGGATGCGCTTCGCCTGTGCGGGGAAAAGATTTCCCGGCACGGCCTGGAGATGAAGCTGGTGGATGCGGAATATACTTTTGACCGTAATAAGATCATTTTTTACTTCACCGCCGATGGCAGAGTGGATTTCCGGGAGTTGGTCCGGGATTTGGCTTCCGTCTTCCGCACTCGGATTGAGCTTCGTCAAATCGGGGTACGGGATGAAGCAAAGATGTTGGGCGGAATCGGACCGTGTGGACGGGTTCTGTGCTGTTCCTCCTTTTTGGGGGACTTTGAACCCGTTTCCATCAAGATGGCCAAGGACCAAAACCTGTCCTTGAACCCGGCCAAGATTTCCGGTCTTTGCGGTCGATTGATGTGTTGTTTGAAATATGAAAACGACACCTATGTGGAAGCCAAGAAGAAGATGCCTGACGTGGGTACGAAAGTGACCACCCCTGAAGGGGACGGCCGCGTGGTCTTGTTAAACCTGTTGGAACGCCGAGTCCAAGTGGAGCTGGCCGATTCAGGCCGAACCGTTGAACATTCCGCCGAAGAAGTAACTGCGCTGGGATAATGGCGGACAAGGCGTAACGATTTTCGGTGATTGAGGTGGGGGGGCGTGGATAAGCAGGCCATTCTAAACCGGATGACCCAACTCGAAGACCAGATCGGAGAACTGTACAAAGAGCTGGGGGGATTAAAACAGCAAATTGTGCATATGCTGGAGGAAAACACGCGCCTGGCCCTGGAAAATCAAGCCTTGCGGGAGCAATTGGAGTCTGTAAACCCCAACCGGACATCCACTTCCCCTGACTCTTCGGGTGAAGAAGCCGCTGGAGAAGGGCATGATAATCTCGCCAGGCTTTACAATGAGGGATTTCACATCTGTAACGTCCATTACGGTAACATGAGGACGAATGGGGACTGTTTGTTTTGTCTTTCCTTTTTGAGCAAGACGGCCCAAGAGGAGAAATGACCGTGCCGCCCGAAGCGGCACGCTTTTTTCTTGGGTGCGAGGGAAGGGGCGTCATCGATTGGCTGATAACGGCTATGTGGTATACATATTGGAATGCAAAGACGCCACCCTTTATACAGGGATCACCAATAATTTGAAAAAACGGTTGGAGGAACACCGACAGGGAAAGGGAGCCAAGTATACCCGGGGACGGACACCTTTAAAGCTGGTCTGGTTTGAAGAGCAGCCGGATCGATCCGCCGCCCTCAGACGGGAGCGGGAGATCAAGGCATGGACCCGGAACCAAAAACGTCAGTTTATTGCCGGTGCAGGAGGGATGGGAGATGGACAGGCAGAAAAGCTTTGAAGAAAATGGGGGTGGAAAGTTGTATGTCGTGGGCACCCCCATCGGTAATCTGGGTGACGGGAGCAGGCGGATGCGCGATGTGCTGGCCGCTGTGGACGGCATCGCCTGCGAAGATACCCGTCATACCCGCAAACTCCTCACCCACCTGGGACTTTCTTCTTCCCTCATCAGTTATCATGAACATAATCGCCACAAACGGGGAGAAGAGTTAATCCGGCGGATGTTGGAAGGGGAGACCTTTGCGCTCGTAAGCGATGCCGGCATGCCGGCACTCTCCGATCCGGGAGAGGAGTTGGTGCGGGATGCGATTGAAGCGGGTATCCCCGTGGTTTCCATTCCGGGTCCCAACGCCGCCCTGGCAGCGGTGGTGGCGTCCGGATTACCTCCGCAGCCGTTTCTCTTTATCGGATTTTTGCCCCGAAACAATAAAGAGCGGGTTCGTGAATTGGAACGGTGGAAACGGGTTCCCGCTACTCTCCTCTTTTACGAGTCCCCCCATCGGGTGACTGCGATGCTGAAGGATGTGTCTCACGTTTTGGGAAACCGTCCTGCTGCGATGGTTCGGGAACTGACTAAACGGCATGAAGAGTGGTTGCGAGGAGATGTGAACAGTCTGTTGTCCGCTCTGGAGGAGACGGGTGTGCGGGGCGAACTCACCCTGGTCGTGAGCGGTGCCGACCCGGACGCCGAGCAGGAAGATGCGGAGCCATCCTGGTGGGCTCCGCTCTCCATTATCCAGCATGTGGATTACCACATCGATCAGGGCCTCTCCAAAAAAGAGGCGATCCAACGAACCGCCCGGGAGCGTTCGGTTCCCAAACGCGACGTGTATAATACGTACCATCGAGCAACCTGACAGAAAAACGAGTGAAACCATACCCGTGCCAAAAGGGTATGGTTTCTTTAATCGGATAAATGAAACCGGCCCGTTGCGCAGGAATGACGAGAATAGAGCGAGAATGTGTCTGTATCAGATCCGAACATCCGAATCGGGTGAACAGCGTTTTTATGAAAAATGGATTTCTTTTCGATTTCCGGAATTTCGCACTTTCGTCCAACGGACTGATCTCGGGACAGCCCACATAAGATATATCAATCTGAATCATTGGAGGTGTATGGGGGTATGAAAACGTTTTTCGGAAAGTTGCAACAAGTAGGAAAGGCATTTATGTTACCTGTTGCCGTCATGCCGGCAGCGGCGCTGTTGATGTCCCTGGGCGTGTTCATCAGCAAGTGGGCAACGGAGGGGGATTTCCTCTTTCAGGTGGGCGAGGTGATGCAGACGGGAGGCGGTGGAATACTCGGCAATTTACCGATCCTGTTTGCAGTGGGTGTGGCGATTGGGTTGACCGGAGGGGCGGGCGCAGCTGGATTGGCGGCAGTGGCTGGATATATGGTGATGACGGCGATCCTGGGTATGGACGATCGGGAGCTGAACACCGGTGTGCTTGGTGGCATCATCACAGGACTCATCACCGCTTATCTGTACCGGAAATACCATGACATCCAGTTTCCCGAATGGCTTCAGTTCTTTGGCGGCAAGCGCTTTATCCCGATTGTGACGTCATTTGTTATGTTTTTGGTGGCCATTTTGTTTTTGTTTATTTGGCCCCCGATCCAAACCGCGATCAGTAACGCGGGCAATTGGGTGATCGGGGCGGGAGCCACCGGTTTGTTCGGATTCGGGTTGTTGAACCGTTTACTGATTCCCTTGGGTTTGCATCATATTTTGAATACGCTCGTTTGGTTTAATGTGGGGGAATTTACCGATCGTGCCGGCCAAGTTGTGACAGGGGATTTAACCCGCTTTTTCGCGGGAGACCCAACGGCAGGCATGTTTATGGCTGGGTTTTTCCCCATTATGATGTTTGCCTTGCCGGCGGCCGCTCTGGCGATGATTCACGAGGCGAAACCCGCACAGCGGAAAGCGGCGGCCGGCTTTCTGATCAGCGCTGTTTTAACGGCATTCTTAACGGGGATCACCGAGCCGATTGAATTTGCTTTTATGTTTTTGGCCCCTGTGTTGTATGCGATCCATGCCGTGTTGACCGGAACTTCGATGGCATTGTTGCACCTGTTGAAGGTGAAGCATGGCTTTGGATTTTCCGCTGGGATGTTTGACTATCTCATCAACTTCCATTTATCGACCAATGCTTTTCTGATCATTCCCGTCGGGTTCGGTTATGCACTTTTGTACTATGTCATTTTCCGGTTTGCCATCCGCAAGTGGAATCTTCCTACGCCAGGGCGAATGGAGGAGACAGGAGAAGGGGAAGCGATGATAAAGAAAACCGCTTTAAGTGAAACAGGGAAAAGCGAGCGGCTGGACCGGCTGGCTGCGGAGGTATTGGAAGCGATCGGTGGGAAGGATAACATCCATCAGTTGGATGCCTGTATCACCCGGTTGCGGATGACAGTAAACGATGAATCCAAGCTGGATCAGGATCGCCTAAAGAAACTGGGTGCCTCTGGAGTAATCCGGGTTGGTTCCGGAAACTACCAAGCGGTTTTTGGCACGCAATCGGAGCTGTTGAAAGACCGTATCCTGCGTCAGATGGGGTGAATCAAGCATGGAAAAACCGGTGAAACGGTTGTTAGACCAAACTCCGGAGCAATTGGTTCAATTGACGGGACGCCGCTTATTGGAATCGATCCGTGCTTCCGAAGGACGTACGGTGGTGGCGGAGACAGTGGTGGACGGGCTGCCGCTGGTAGATGGCTGCGCAAATCCTGAACTGGCGGCGGCCTTTGGTGCCGACCTGCTGTTGCTCAACCGCTATGATGTCGATCGGCCGCGTGTGTCCGGCTTCTCCAGCCGGGAGGAAGCGATCCCAAGGGGAACGATGTGGGAGGAAACGGGGTTGGGGCCACTCCTGCCGATTATGGGATGGGGTGTCACTGCTGGTGAGGTGACGCGATTGATCGGTCGTCCGGCGGGGATTAATCTGGAGCCGGTGGCGGCTGATTTGCCGCAGTCGATGGTTGCTTCCGGACGGCGTGCGGGCATCGCTCAGGCAGAAGAGGCGTTGGATCAGGGAGCGCGTTTTCTCGTCTTTACCGGAAACCCGGGAACAGGGGTGACGTGGTCATCCATCGCCCGGGAAGTAGGCCGGTTACGGGATCATTTGGGTCCGGAAATTCCGTTGATGGCGGGCAAGATGCATGGAGCGGGTGTTTGGGAGAATGACGAAAATTGGTTGGAGGAACGGCAGTTGGATCAGTTGGCTGAAGCGGGTGCCAATATTCTCTTGTTGCCCCAGCCGGGTACGGTCCCTGGTGTGCGCGGGGAAGAAATGGCCTGTTTGGTTGAGCGTGCGCACCGTCTCAGTCTGTTGGTGATGTTCACCATCGGTACCTCTCAGGAGAGCTCCCAGGCATCCCTGATGGAGCGTTGGGCAGTGGAAGGGAAAAGCCTGGGCGGCGATTTGTTTCATATTGGGGATGCAGGCTTTGCCGGCATGGCACCTCCTGAAAATATCCTCAGCTTTTCCACAGCCCTGAAGGGAAAGAGACATACCTACCGTCGCATCGCCCAATCGCGTCATCGTTGAATCACTTAAAAAAACGGAAAAAAAAGCCCTTCAAAAGAGAAGGGCTTTTTTGCTAGAAGACGATTAGGCGGCAGGCCCAATCACGGATGGGTTATGTTTAGAATAAACAGATGTTTTTGTAATAATTATGTTATTTCGCCGTTACGCCTTCTTCTTTATTCAAGATATTATACATTTCTTCAATACATTTACGGCTGACCACTTTGTTTTTGTAACGAACGGTGTTATCTACTTCTCCAGTGAAAATACAGGCCGGCTCATATTTTTTCAGCACGATTCGTTCCCCGTCGACATAGATCTCCAAAGCATCCTTTTCTCCAATTCCCAAGGTGCGGCGCAGTTCGATCGGAATGACAACACGGCCAAGCTCGTCCACTTTCCGAACAATTCCGGTAGATTTGAGCATTGCGAATGTCTCCTCTCATTCTTTGGTCTAGTTTTTTGGTCTTGGTATCGACACCGTCAAAATTCGACATGAACGGCGTCCTCATCATCATACCAGCGATTCCCATAACAGTCAATATAACAGCCTCCCAATTTTATAGAAAATTTTTTTAGAAGCTGGGAGAGACCATTGGATCCATGCCAGTCACGGGTGTTTCACTTTTAATCGGGAGATAGTGGATTCAAAAAAGAACCGAATTACTGGAGCAGGGCGGCAGGGATTCTCGGAACCGCTTTTTTCCTGTACACTGAAAAGAAAGAAGTGCGGACGGGCTCATCGCGGGGGGAATCAGGCATGCTGAATGTGTCGGAAGAATTGAAGCGTCGGTTGCAGGAAGCCAATCGCGAACTAAGGCGGGTGTATCCCTCTGGTGTGTTTGAACCGAGACTCATCCGGGAACGGCTGGCCCGGATCGGCCGCTTTTCCCCCATCCGGAAATGGACGGGTGGACAGATGAATGCGTGGCTCGCGGGAGGCAGCCTGGTGGGAGTGGACGGCTCCGTCAACTCCACCCCCGGGACCCATCCCCATACATTGTCCGTATTCCAGGCGCTGGCCAAAGGAACCCGGGGCGAGGAGCATTGGGATGCGGATTTGTATACGCCCCTTCTTGATACGGATGAAGCGGGCGAAGAAGGGGAGCTGGCCCGGGAAGCGAAACAACGCGGCCGGTTGCTGGCCGGTTTGGAGATTGGAGTGGCACGGGAAGCGATTCGGCGCTGGAAACCCAGAGTGATTATGATGGACGGATCCCTTCTTCACTTTTGGATTGACCAGCCGGAGGCTTGGGAAGCTCTAGCCGAGGAAGCGGAAAAAGCGGGTGTGTTGTTGGTGGGGGTGGCGGAGGAAATCGGTACCCGAACACTTGCGCGTCGGTTATTTCCCGATGGGACAGCTTGTGCGGATCGGGAAATTTTGTTCGGTGTGATGCAATCGGGAGAGGTATTTTTATCCGAGCTGCTCAATCCTTCGGGGCCGGCTTTGTGGAAAGCAGTGATTTGCTCCTCCAGCAGTCCCCAGCCGGTAGGGGTGGACGGTTTACTGAGTCAGGAAGGGGATCGGGAGGAACTGCTCCGCTTGGTTCACACCCTCACTCCCGCTCAGGGAAGAGGCATTCCTCTGTGGCTGGACATTGTGGACCGGGAGGTGAGGGTGACGGACCCGTTGGTGGCGGCACTGGTGGAGAAATATATTGACCCGGATCTGCGGCACCGTTTGTTGGTTCCGAAACGAAAGGACCGCGTGTTGTGAGGGCGAAAGAACCGAGGAGGCGAATGCGATGCAAGTGGTGGGCGTGACCACGCAACAGGAAGTCTACGTGGCATCAAAGGATCGCAAGTTTCGCATCAATGAGATCCTGGTGATCGAAGACGGTCCATTGGGTAACCCCAGGGGAGAAGTGGTGGAAACCTTGTCCTACAACCGCTTTATTCCCATGGGCCTGGACCGGTCTGTGGTGGATTCCCAGGTGCTCCAGTCTCTGGAGCAGATCGGCTACGATATCGGATCGGACGAGATCAATCTGGCTAAACTGCGGCTATTTGCGGAAGCCCCCCATCCGGTTCAAACCGGTTCCGAAGTGAGGTCGCCGCGGTTTGACGAGGTGCGTCATCTGCTGGTGAAAACCACGCCGGAAGAAGGAATGGTGCTGGGAGAGATCCGGGGTACCGATTCCTTGAAAGACGGACTGGACGAAGATTTGCGGGAGAAAGTCCACCTGATGGAAGAAGGGGAAATCCGCCCCCAATCCGGCGTCCCTTTTTTGTTTGATATTCAGTCGATGCAACAATATCCCCATATGGGGATATTCGGAGGTTCCGGATCCGGAAAATCATTCGGCTTGCGGGTGATTCTAGAGGAATTGATGAAATTGACCATTCCGACGCTGGTGTTCGATCCCCACTTTGAGATGGGCTTTGGGGAAAAGATGCCGGAGCTGAGTCACTGCTCCCCTTCTTTTGACGACAAGTGGATCGTCGTTCAGGTGGGCCGGGAAGTGGGAATCGCCTTTTCCGACCTGTCCACCCGGGATGTGGTTAGTCTGGTGGGTGCGGCAGGGGGAGGGGTATCCGAGTCGATGGTAAATGTGGTTCAGTCCCTGCACCGCCGCAAAGACAGTTTTATTTCATTCAGCGATCGGCTCAACAATGTGGCCCAAGCCATTGAAGAAGGCGCACAGGGGTTGAAGAAGCGGTTGCGGGAAGACGATCTCACCCCTACTGAAGCGGAACGGATCAAGGACCTGATGGAACTGCACCATCAGTTTGGAAGTCTGCCCCTCGCTTCGGTCAAGGGGGTGCAATGGCGGTTGAACCGGCTGGAGAAAGCAGGGTTGTTCCAGCACGACATTCGTCCCATCCAGCGGGGGATGGAGCAGGGGAAGATGGTGGTGGTTCAAGGGCCGTCCTGGATTTTGCAGGTGTTTTCCACCTATGTGATCGGATCGCTTTACCGAAAGAGGCGGGAGTACAAAGACGCCCGCATGAACGGGAATGAGGGAACCTTTTTTCCGCCGTTTATCACCGTGACGGACGAGGCTCACAACTTTGCCCCCAAAGGGCTGGAATCGCCGCCGAAAGCGATTTTAAAAGAGATTGCTCAGGAGGGGCGTAAATATGGAGCGTTTCTGGTCCTGGCCACCCAGCGCCCTACCTTGTTGGACGAAACGATTACAGCTCAATTGAACACCAAATTTGTTTTCCGGACGGTTCGCGGCACCGACATCGCCACCTTGAGGGAAGAAACGGACCTGACTCCCGAGGAAGGCAAACGGCTTCCTTACCTGCGGTCTGGAGACACATTCGTCTCCTCCGCCTTGTTTGGCCGCACCGTGTTTGTACGGATTCGGGCCGCCTACACTCACAGCCCCCACGTGGCCAATCCTTTTGATGAATTGCGGGCCGTGCGGGCGGAGCGGGAGGATCGCGTATTACAGGTGATTGAAGCACGTCTGCCCCTGTTTGACACGGATCTGGTACAAGCCTGTGACGAAATCAACCGGGAATGCGGATTGGATTGGGATGTGGAACGACTGCGCAGCGAGTTGGATCGCTGGGCGGAAGGGGGAAGGCTGGCCAAAGAGGTCTCCCCGTTTGTGAACCGCTACGACCGTGTTTCCAGCCGGGTTGAGCGCTGACAGCTGTGGAATGAAAAAATGGTCTCACATCCCGTTAGACCCTTGATACCCGTCGCTCTTTTTGTCTATAATGGAGTGTGACGAACTTTATCCCGTTATCCACGTGATGACGGATGCGCGATTCAAGGACGGGGAGGAGTACCCCTGCGCCACCATGGACAGAGAGCCGGGTCAGGTGAAAGCCGGTATGGGGGCAAGGGGGGAAGATGGCCCCTGAGAACCCTTCCTGAAGCCGGGTTCGGTGTGTAGGGAAGGGCGTCCCCCGGCGTTACCGGGACAGTGCGATTGAAAAAGCACTGATGGAGGGCACGAGCCGTGAGGTTGTGCCGAACATGGGTGGTACCGCGTGAGAAAAACCTCTCGCCCCAATACGGGCAAGAGGTTTTTTTGTTTCATAGCGAGACCCGGGAACGAAGTGACCGAGGCGAGACTTGTGCTTTGGTAAGTGCATAGCGAGACCCGGGAATGAAGTGACCGAGGCGAGAGATTTGTACCGGAAGTAAGATTATCAGTCCTTGGTGAAGGAGCGACCCAGATGAGTACCAAACCCTCGTATTACATCACGACACCGATTTATTATCCCAATGACAAATTGCATATCGGCCATGCCTACACCACAGTGGCAGGAGATGCCATGGCCCGCTACAAACGACTCCGGGGCTTTGATGTCATGTACTTGACCGGGACCGACGAGCATGGACAAAAAATCCAGCGCCGGGCGGCGGAAGCGGGTAAAGATCCGCAAGGTTTCGTGGATGAGATCGTCAAAGGAATCCAGCATTTGTGGAGCGCCTTGGACATCTCCTATGACGACTTTATCCGGACTACCGAACCGCGCCATAAGAAAGTGGTACAGACGTTGTTTCAACGTCTGTTGGATCAGGGAGACATCTACCTGGATGAATATGAAGGATGGTATTGCACCCCTTGTGAATCGTTTTGGACTGAACGGCAGTTGGAGGAAGGAAATTGCCCGGACTGCAGACGCTCGGTGGAAAAGGTGCGGGAAGAAAGTTATTTTTTCCGCATGAACAAATATACCGACCGACTGCTTCAGTACTATGAGCAAAACCCCGACTTCATCCAGCCGGAATCCCGCAAAAACGAAATGGTCCAAAACTTCATCAAGCCGGGCCTGGAAGATTTGTGTGTCTCCCGTACCACCTTCGACTGGGGCATTCCCGTTCCCAATGATCCCAAACACGTGATGTACGTATGGCTGGATGCCCTGACCAACTATATCTCCGCACTGGGATATGGAACCGAGGATGATGCCAAGTACCAGAAATACTGGCCGGCGGACGTTCACCTGGTAGGAAAGGATATCGTTCGTTTCCATACTATCTACTGGCCCATTATGCTGATGGCGTTGGATCTGCCACTGCCCAAAAAAGTGTTTGCCCACGGCTTTTTCCAGATGAAAGACGGTAAAATGTCCAAATCTAAAGGCAACGTGGTGGATCCCCTGCCCTTGATTGAACGCTATGGGTTGGATGTTCTCCGTTATTATCTGTTACGGGAAGTTCCCTTCGGCCAGGACGGAGTGTTTACGCCTGAAGGGTTTGTTGAACGCGCCAATGCCGATTTGGCAAACGACTTAGGCAATCTGTTGCACCGTACCCTGACCATGGTGAATAAATACAGCGGCGGTGTGGTGGGTAAGCCGATCCCCGGTGCTACGGAGCAAGATGAATCCCTGGTACGATTGGCGACCGAAACCGTCAACAAGGTGGAGAAAGCGATGGACCGGATGCAGTTTTCGGTCGCTCTTGCCTCCATCTGGGAATTGGTGCGGGGGACCAACCGCTATCTGGAAGGGACCATGCCGTGGGAGTTGGCCAAGGATCCGGCCAAAAAAGAGGTGTTGGAATCAAGTCTTTACCATGTACTGGAAAGCCTCCGCTTTGCCAGTATCCTGATCCGTCCCTTCCTGGTTCGCACGCCGGTTCGCATGTGGGAACAAATGGGGTTGGAAGAAGGAGAAAAAACCAGCTGGGACAGTGTGGCCGTCTTTGGGTCTTTTCCGGCAGGGATCCGGGTCAACAAAGGAAACCCTCTGTTTCCCCGTCTGGATGTGGAAGAAGAAGCCAAAGCAATCGTACGGTTGATGGGAGGGATTCCGGTGGAGAAAACGGAAAAAGCGGCCCAGCCAAAAGCGGAAGAGGCAAAGCAAAAAGAGACCAATCAAGCCGATATGATCTCGATCGACCAATTTGCGCAAGTGGATCTGCGGGTGGCGGAGATCCTGGAAGCCGACCGGGTCAAGGGAGCTGACCGCCTCCTGAAATTGCAATTGGACCTCGGCTTTGAAAAGCGTCAAGTGGTGGCCGGAATTGCCCAGCATTACAACCCCGATCAGCTGATCGGGCAAAAAGTGATCTGTGTGGCCAACTTAAAGCCCGTCAAACTGCGGGGAGTACTATCCCAAGGGATGGTGTTGGCGGCCAAAGAAGGGGATCAACTGGTTCTGTCCACGGTCTCCTCCGATATTCCCAACGGTGCTCAAGTGAAGTGAAGAAGAAGCGGATCGGCGTTTTCATTCATGGAGAGAAGAAGCTCCTTTCTAAAGAAGGGGCTTCTTTTTTGATCCGGTTCTGTCCATCGAGGACGTTTAAAAAGGTGACAAAATAAACATCAATCCGAAGGAACGGCTGATTTCGGAGGCGAAAACGGGTAGAATGGAAGGAACAAGAAATGTTTGGAGGGGGTCTGTTTTGGGGAAGAAGGCGAAAAGTGCCGCTCACGAATGGATGACTGCCTTAATCGTGGCGGCATCCCTCATGATCGTGATTCGTGTGTTTCTGTTCGCTCCCTACCAAGTTCATGGGGAGTCTATGTACCCCACGTTCGAGGGAGAGGAACTGTTGATTGTTAATAAATGGATATACGATGTACGGGAACCGGAATACGGGGACATCGTCGTTTTCCATACAGCGGAAAAACGCGACTACATTAAGCGGGTGATCGGGAAACCCGGCGACAAGATCAGTATCAAAAACGGTGAAGTGTTCCGCAACGGGGAACCATTGTCGGAGCCGTACATCAATCAGGAACGGATCCGGAGGGGAATGCCGGAGACTGTTGTTCCGCCGGACCATCTTTTTGTGTTGGGCGATAACCGCAATCACAGTCAGGACAGCAGACAAATCGGAGCGGTCTCCATGGGAGAGGTGGTGGGCCGGGCAGACGTCCAATTGATGCCCATTCACCAATTCCAGCTGTTGTTCAGCCAAAACCCGTAATCCTACAGTTGTACTGATAAGAGCAGGCGCAGCAAATGCGACTGTAGTAGTATAAACGATCCTGATTGTACACCGCCATAAATGGGGAGGACCAAAGCACCGATGCTTTTTGACAGTCATACACACATCAACGACAAACAGTTTGACGAAGACCGGGACGAAGTCCTAAAGCGGGCACGGGAAGAATACGGGGTGAGCCGGATCCTCAACATCGGCTTCAACCGGGAGACGATTCCGCCCACCCTGGAACTGGCGGAAAAGCATGATTTTATCTACGCTGCGGTGGGATGGCACCCTCACGATGCCAAGGATTGCACGGTGGATGATTTGGATTGGCTTGAATCCCTCACCGACCATCCCAAGGTGGTCGCTCTTGGGGAGATGGGGCTGGACTACCATTGGGACCATTCGCCCAGAGGGGTACAGGAAAGCGTCTTCCGCCAACAGATTCGCCTGGCCCGGGAACTGGATTTGCCCATCATTATCCATGATCGGGATGCGCACGAGGACGTGGTCCGGATCCTGCGGGAAGAAAAGGCGGAAGAAGTAGGGGGCGTCATGCACTGCTTCGGCGGAGATTGGAACATCGCCGAGCAATGCCTGAAGATGAACTTTATGATCGGCCTGGGCGGACCGGTCACCTTTAAAAATGCGAAGACCCCCAAGGAAATCGCCCGCCGTGTTCCCATCGACCGGTTGCTGGTGGAAACGGACGCTCCTTATCTGGCGCCGCATCCCAACCGGGGCAAACGCAATGAGACGGGTTATGTGCGGCTGGTGGCTCAAGCCGTCGCCGATCTTAAGGGCCTTTCCTTGGAAGAAGTGGCCCGTTACACGGCAGATAACGCCAACCGTCTGTTTCGGATAAAAGACTGACTGGAAGGAAGAACGTACCCACGTTGAAACCAATTAAGGAAGTTATCGTCGTCGAAGGAAAAAAAGATACGGCCGCCATTAAGCGGGCGGTTCAAGCAGATACCATCGAAACCGGGGGTTCCGCCGTCGGACCCGATGTGATCGCCGATGTACGGCGAGCGCAACAGGTGCGGGGGGCGATCGTCTTTACCGACCCGGATGCAGCTGGGGAGCGGATCCGGCGAATCCTTTCCCGGGAGGTGCCCGGCTTAAAGCATGCGTTTGTTCTGGAAGAGCGGGCCCGGGGACCTTATGGGGTCGGTGTAGAACATGCGGCACCGGAAGTCATCCGATCCGCGCTGGTGGAAGCCCGCCTGGAGGAGGAGGGAACGTTTGACCGGGGAGTATCCTGGGAGCGGTATCTGGAAGCGGGTCTTTCCGGGGGCCCCGGTTCCAGGGAGCGACGGCTTGCGCTCAGTCGTTTCCTTGGTGTGGGCTATGCCAATGGCCGCCAGTTTTTTAAACGCATCCATCTCCTCCGGATCACCCGGGAAGAGTTTGAAACCGCTTTGAACCAGCTGAAAGGGGGGGAGGCGGATGACTTCGACCTGGATCACCGGGCGGACGCGTGAGATCCTAGCCCGTCACGGCATTCAGTTGAAAAAGAGTTTGGGACAACACTTTCTCACAGACCAACATGTGTTGGACAAAATGATGAAAGCGGCGGAATTGGACTCCCGCACCGGTGTGTTGGAAATCGGACCAGGGGTGGGTGCTTTGACACAACGCTTGGCCAGCGAGGCGGGACGCGTAGTGGCGGTGGAGCTGGACGGGCGGCTCGTGCCCGTGTTGGAAGAGTTGTTTGCCGATCAACCCCATGTTTCCGTTGTTCACGGGGACGTCATGAAGGTGAATCTGGCGGCATTGATCCGGGATGAGCTGGGGACAAACCCCCGCCCCAGCGTCGTTGCCAATCTGCCTTACTACGTGACTACCCCCATTTTGATGCGGTTGTTGGAAGAGCGGCTGCCCTTGGCCCATATCGTGGTGATGATCCAAAAAGAAGTGGCAGAGCGGTTGACGGCGGAACCGGGGACCAAAGCGTATGGTTCCATTACGGTGGCCACCCGTTACTATGCGGATCCGGAGTGGGTTTGCCGCGTTCCGGCTCATGTTTTTATTCCCCGGCCGCAAGTGGACTCTGCCGTTATCCGTCTCAATGTGCGCAGCCAGCCGCCGGTCGAAGTGAATCACGAACGCCTGTTGTTTCAAATCATCCGTGCCGCCTTCAACCGGCGGCGTAAAACCCTTCCCAACGCGCTGGCCCCTCTGTTGCCCGCGGACCTGGGTAAAGAGGTATTGATCGGTGCGCTGGAGGCGGCTGGGATCGATCCGCGTCGTCGAGGGGAAACCTTGTCTCTGGAAGAGTTCGCCTGTTTGACGAACCACTTGGATGAACGGATTCTTCCACACATATCATAAGAGGGTAAGATTGGCATCCTTTGTGGGAGCCACCCTGGAGGGGACCCATGGACTTTATCCATCCGCGAAAAGGTCGGATCGAACTGGAGAAAATGATTGCATCCATCTGTGCGTTCATCGAAGAGGACCGATCCGCCTGCTATAAAATGGTGATAGGAACCGACTCGCAAACCAGCCATCGTGGTACCTTGTTTGTTACGGCTGTCATCTTGCACCGGGTGGGGAAAGGAGCCCTCTTCTTCTACGCCAAGAAGCGGAGCCGGCCCATCCTCGATCTGCGCTATCGGATCTATAAGGAAACGGAATACAGCCTGGCTTGTATGGATCGTTTGAAGGAGAAGGGGTTTCTGGGTGCCTCCATGGAGTTGCCCGTAGAGATCCATTTGGATGTGGGGCGAAAAGGGGAAACGCGCAAACTGATTCAGGAAGTGGTCGGCTGGGTGACGTCGGTGGGTTATACGGCTAAAATCAAGCCGGATGCTTACGCGGCCAGCGCCGTTGCCGACCGTTTTACCAAGTGATCATAACGGTGCGTCTCGTTAGGCCATTTTTCGCCTGATTTCAGCAAAAAAATCCGTTGACAGCTGGGTTGTCCCACTGCTATAATTCAACTTTTGACAAAGTTGACCTCACTGTGATACAATGGGTTACGAGTGAGGTGGTCGATTGTAATGGGTAGGAATGCGCTATCTGAGATAAAGCGTACGTTGGAAGGTTACATTGGGCAAAAAATCCGTCTCAAAGCCAACAGCGGACGTCGAAAGACCATTGAACGAAGTGGAGTACTGGAAGAGACATATCCCTCCGTGTTCATCGTGAAGCTGGACGAGGAGCAACACTCGTTTGAACGTGTCTCCTACAGTTACGCTGACATCCTGACAGAGACGGTGGAACTGACCGTGTTTCAAGATGAGGGACAAGTTCCTGTGAAATATGTAAAAAACCCGCAATAGAACACGGTGACGTGTTCTATTTGTTTTATCCGAGATCCGGATTTGAGGGCTCGGATTTTTTTATTGCATCGACCCTGGGAATACGATAGGATAGAACCATACATTTTGATGATATCATCAAGAAAAACACTATATATTGTGGAAATGGGTGCCCTGACGAGGGTGAAAAGGGAACCCGGTGCGATTCCGGGGCTGTCCCCGCAACTGTGAATGCCGACGAAACGAATGCGCCACTGCACCTACCTAGGGCCTGTCTGGTCATTTATTTTTCCATGAGAACAAGGGAGGGTTGGTATGGCTGGCAGAGAGCCTTTGCGCTTTTTGCAACGAAACGAAGACAGCCATACCAGCCCGGAATCTTGTCCTATGGATTGTTCAGACACGTCCCAGGGTGTGGGAAGGCTCGGAGTAGGAGGAAGCATGAGCCAGTAGACCTGCCCAATCCACGGTACGTTTCTATTCTTCGGGGGTTGAGAGTGGAAACGGCATTTGATGGATGGCGTTTTTGGTGTGCTCTCTATGTGGTAGGCGGCACCGGGTTCCACATGGACCACTCGCGCCTGTATCCTAATTTGCCGTTTTTCCACCCCCCCCTGGCGGGTGGTTTTTTCATGGCCCGCAATCTCTCAATGGAAAGGGTGGCCTGCCATTATGGCGACGTTATCGGTGGAACAGGAGACGATGGAAGCGAGGATGGATGCGCTGCGCAGGATTTTGGCCAATCATCCGGGCCTGGACGCGGAAGTTTTCCTAAGCCGAGCGGAAAAGCTGAGCCAACAAGGGCTGGATGAAGAGGAGTGGACACAAGGGCTGATTTTGCATGCGCTGGAAGAGATTCGACGGGAAGCTCCGGACTGGACGTTTGTCGCTTCCCGCCTCTATGCCTCCCACCTGTACCGATTGGCTGGAGCCTATCGCGGGTACGATCCGGATAAGAACCCCTACGGCCCCTTTGCGGATTTAATTCATACATTGACGGATAAAGAGATCTATTCCCCCCTGTTGACGAAGAACTACTCCCATGAGGAGATTTTGACACTCGGCCGGGAGATCCGACCGGAGCGGGATCAGTTGTTTACATACGTGGGGCTTCGCACATTGGCGGATCGTTATTTGGCGCGGTCACACGAAGGAGCAGTGATGGAGCTGCCCCAGGAGCGGTTGATGGTGATCGCGATGGTGTTGATGGCCCATGAAAGGGCGGACCGGCGGTTGGATCGGGTGCGGGAAACATACTGGGCACTGAGTCATTTATATATGACTGTGGCTACTCCGACGCTGGCGAATGCCGGCAAAGCGTTTGGTCAGCTCTCTTCCTGCTTTATCGACACGGTAGATGATTCTCTGCGGGGTATTTACGATACCAACACGGATGTGGCCACGTTGTCCAAGGGCGGCGGCGGGATTGGTGTCTATCTGGGCAAAATCAGGGCTCGCGGCAGTGATATCCGGGGTTTTCAGGGGGTTTCTTCCGGTGTTCTTCCCTGGATGAAACAGTTGAACAACACGGCGGTCAGCGTAGACCAGCTGGGTCAACGACAGGGCTCCATCGCCGTTTATCTGGATGTGTGGCACCGTGATATTTTTGCTTTCCTGGATGCGAAACTGAACAACGGGGACGAACGTTTGCGAACCCATGATCTGTTTACCGGGGTCTGCGTTCCTGATCTCTTTATGGAAAAAGTGGAGGAGAGAGGGGATTGGTATCTGTTTGATCCCCATGAGGTGCGGCGCTTGATGGGGTGGTCGTTGGAGGACAGCTACGATGAGAAGCGGGGAGAAGGAACGTTTCGCAAGCGGTACCAGGCTTGTATCGAGCACCCCGGCCTTTCCAAGGAGAAGGTTCCGGCGATTGAAGTGATGAAGCGGGTGCTCATCTCCCAATTGGAAACGGGAACCCCGTATCTTTTCTACCGGGATGAAGTAAACCGGGAAAACCCCAATAAGCACGCCGGTATGATCTACTCCTCCAACTTGTGTACGGAGATCACCCAGAATCAGTCTCCTACCCGGGTGATCGAGGAACAGCTGGAAGACGGGAAAATCCTAATCACCAAAGAACCGGGTGATTTCGTCGTCTGCAACTTGTCTTCCATCAACCTGGGACGGGCGGTGCCGGACGGGGTGCTGGAGCGCCTCATTCCAATCCAGGTTCGAATGCTGGACAATGTGATCGACCTGAACACGCTGGAGGTGTTGCAGGCAAGCCGCACCAACAAACGCTATCGGGCGGTGGGACTGGGCACATTTGGTTGGCACCACCTGTTGGCCTTAAAGGGAATTCCGTGGGAATCGGAGGAAGGCGTCGCCTTGGCGGATGAATTATATGAGGAGATCGCTTACCAAACCATTCGCGCTTCGATGGAGCTGGCCCGGGAAAAAGGGGCGTACCCGTTGTTCAAGGGAAGTGAATGGGATACAGGAGCCTGGATCCGGCGTCGCAACTATTCTTCTCACCGTTGGCAGCGATTGGCGGAAGACGTTCACTACCACGGGCTTCGCAACGGATACCTGCTGGCGGTGGCACCCAACGCCAGCACCTCTGTCATCGCAGGCAGCACCGCATCCATCGATCCGGTATTCCGTCAGGAATACAGCGAAGAGAAGAAAAACTACAAGATTCCGGTGACGGCCCCTGATCTCAGCCCGCGGACGGCATGGGTGTACAAACCCGCCCATGAGATCGACCCCCGCTGGAGCCTGCGCCAGTTGGTGGCCCGTCAGCGTCATATCGATCAGTCCCAGTCTTTCAATCTATATGTGAAACATGATGTCCGTGCCAAGGAGTTGTTGGAACTTCATCTAACCGCTTGGCAATCCGGCGTCAAGACCACTTACTATACCCGTTCCACTTCGTCCCAGTACGACGATTGTGAAAGTTGCTCATCCTGATGAAAGGGGTAAAACGATGGAAGTCCAATTGCCGAAGCGAAAGCTGTATGATGTAACAGCTCCCAATGCCAGCACCGGCATCGTGGGAGGACGCTCTTCCAATGTGCTTAACTGGGACGACTGCCGTTTTCCGTGGGCCTATCCGCTTTACAAAAACATGCTGGCTCATTTTTGGACCCCTTTTGAAATCAATATGGCGGAAGACGTGAAGCATTGGAAGGATCTGAGTGAAGACGAACGCTTTGCTTTTAAACGGATCATCGGATTGCTGGCGTTTCTCGATTCCATCCAAACCGACTACTCCTCCCGGGTGGCGGATTACTTGACGGATTCCAGTTTATCCGCTTTGATGGCGGTTCTCTCCTTTCAGGAAGTCGTCCATAACCAGTCGTATTCGTATGTATTGTCATCCTTGGTGGATAAACGGGAACAGGACCGTATCTTCGAATATTGGAAGACGGACGAGGTATTGCGGGAACGGAACGATTTCATCGCTCAGGGGTATGAAGCGTTTGTGGAAAACCCGACTCCTCGTACCTTGATGGAGTCCATCGTGTACGACGTCATCCTGGAGGGCTTAAATTTCTATTCCGGTTTCGCGTTCTTTTACAACCTCGCCCGCAATCAAAAGATGGTAGCCACCTCCACCATGATCAACTACATCAACCGGGATGAACAGCTCCATGTCCGTTTGTTTGTACAGATTTTCAAGGAGCTGTTGGCGGAACGGCCGGAATTGGATACCGACGACACCCGTGCCTTTGTTACGGAAACCTTCCGGCGAGCGGCGGAATTAGAAATTCGGTGGGGGCGATATATCCTGGGGGACCGTTTTCCTGGAATTGGACCGGAGGAGTTGGATGCTTACATCCGGTTTATGGCGAATAAGCGTGTACGGGAGCTGGGGGCGGAACCGCCTTTTCCGGGATATCGGCAAAACCCCATGCGCTGGATTCTTGCATACGAGGATGTCAACAGCGGAAAACAGGACTTCTTTGAAGGAAAGTCGCGCCAGTACACCAAGGTGTCAGATGCCAACGGGTTTGACGAATTGTAAACGGGGATACCCTCGGCAGGAACGATCATACTAATGGGTGCCTGTGTTTTCATCAAAAGGAGGAATCCCATTGGCGCGACGCGGTGTCATGTCGGATGCATTGAAAGTCGAACTGGCCAAGGAACTGGGATTTTATGATGTCGTGCAACAGGAAGGCTGGGGTGGAATCAAAGCACGGGACGCCGGAAACATGGTTAAACGGGCGATTCAGCTGGCCGAAGAGCGCATGACCGAACGATAACGGAACACAGGCGGGCCGGGGCATGATGCCCCGGCTTTTTGGTTTGACCGATTCAGCATGAGTTGCCCTCGGTTCCGCTTTCACGGGGGATAGGCACATGTTACAATAGTAAAGCCAGCTTTTCCCCACCTGGGAAAAGAAACCATGCGGAGAATGGAGCACAGGTGGCAGACAGGGGGGCAATCTCGTTGGATATCTCCGTGAAAGCACCGGCTAAAATCAATTTGACACTGGATGTTCTACATAAACGACCGGATGGATACCATGAGTTGGAAATGGTGATGACTACCATCGATCTGGCGGATCGGATTGATCTGACCGAGACGAGCCAAGGGATTCAGCTGGAGAGCACCTCCGGTTTTGTTCCCTTTGATGACAGAAACCTCGCCTATCGGGCCGCCGCTTTGGTCAAACAGCGGTTTTCCGTTAATAAAGGGATCCATATTGTGATTCATAAAAAAATTCCGGTGGCTGCGGGATTGGCCGGGGGCAGCAGCGACGCGGCTGCCACTTTAAAAGGGCTGAATCAGCTTTGGGATCTGGGCTTGACAATGGAGGAATTGGCTGAATTGGGCCTGGAGTTGGGTTCCGATGTCCCTTTTTGTGTCAGGGGGGGAACCGCGATCGCACGGGGGCGTGGAGAGGATTTAACCCCGATCGCTCCGCCGCCGCCTTGCTGGGTGGTATTGGCCAAGCCGCAGCACGGCGTATCTACGGCAGAAGTGTTCGGCGCCCTGAATTTGGATCACAAACAGGAGCGTCCCGATCTGGACGCGATGGTACAGGCATTGGAAACGCGGAACTTTCATGGAGTATGCCATCATCTTTCCAATGTGTTGGAACAAGTGACCCTGACCGCGTATCCCAAAGTGGCCAGAATCAAAGAACGGATGTCCGCATTTGGAGCGGAAGGGGTGCTCATGTCCGGAAGCGGTCCGACCGTTTTTGGATTGGTCAGTCGAGAATCGTTGGCGCGGCGTGTGGTAAACGGTTTGCGTGGATTTTGCCGGCAAGTGTATGCCGTTCGGATGATGGGCGGGCTGGAAGGTCTTCCACTTGATCAAATCCGTACAAAGTGATATATTTTTCGCAAACCATTCGGATTTTGGGGGGCTTTGGATGAAAAAGTGGAAGCGGAGCGCACGGCTGGTGGACATGACCCAACAGCTCATGAGCCACCCGCATCGCCTCATCCCTCTTAGCACCTTTGCTGAGCGCTATCAAGCGGCCAAGTCCTCCATCAGCGAGGACTTGGCCATTGTTCATGATGTGTTTCGGGAAGAGGGGGAGGGGATGCTGGAAACCGTTTCGGGGGCAGCGGGAGGCATCCGGTTTATTCCCCGGATTTCAGATGAGCGGGCGCGGAAGCTGTCGGAACGTCTGTGCGGAGAATTACAAAACCCTGCCCGCATTCTTCCCGGAGGATACTTGTACCTGTCGGACTTATTGGGTGACACGGCTCTTGTTCGGGATATCGGTTGCATATTTGCCACGGTCTTCCATGATCGGCGGGTGGATGCGGTGGTTACCGTTGAAACCAAAGGAATCCCCCTCGCTTATGCAACAGCGGGCCAACTGGGCGTGCCTGTGGCCATTGTGCGGAGGGACAGCCGGATCACGGAAGGTTCCGTTGTCACCATCAATACGGTCTCCGGTTCGAGCAAACGACTGGGCAGCCTTTCCCTCTCCCGGCGCAGCTTGCAGGAAGGAGCCAGAACCCTTATTATCGATGATTTTATGAAGGCGGGGGGAACGGTACGCGGGATGTTTGACCTGCTGGAAGAGTTTCGTGCGGAAGTGGTGGGTGTCGGGGTGATGGCGGAAAGCCGGGCGGAAGAACGGTTGGTCGACGATTACATTTCCCTTGCCACTGTTGATGAAGTGGATGTAAGAGAGCGACGTATTCGGGTGAAGATGGGAACCTTATTCCACGGGAGGGATTGAGATGAATACAATCAAGACGGAACATGCTCCCCAGGCGATCGGACCGTATAACCAAGCGGTGGAAGTGGACCAGTGGATTTTTACTTCCGGGCAAATCCCCTTGACGCCGGAGGGTGATTTGGTAAAAGGGGACATCGAAGCGGAAACGCGTCAAGTGCTGAAAAACCTGTCGGCTGTTTTAGAAGCGGCGGGATCGGATCGGGAGCATGTGGTGAAAACCACGATATTTTTGACAGATATGAATGATTTTCAGGCGGTCAATCATGTGTACGGGTCCTTTTTTGAATCCCACCTACCGGCCCGTTCTTGTGTACAAGTGGCGGCACTTCCCAAGGGAGCACGGGTGGAAATGGAAGCAATCGCCGTGAAGAAATGAAAAAATCCGAAAATAGGGGAACAAGTGGAAGGAGTTTCATCATCCATGTGGAATAGAAGGAGTGACATCATCTCTGGAAATGGGTGGTGAAGCAGGTTGGAAATTACGGATGTGCGATTGCGGCGAGTGAGCCGTGAAGGGCGGATGCGCGCCATCGCTTCCATCACCATCGACGAGGAATTCGTGGTTCACGATATTCGGGTGATCGATGGCAATAACGGAATGTTCGTGGCGATGCCCAGCAAGCGGAGGCCGGATGGTGAATTTCGGGATATCGCCCACCCGATTTCACCCGATTCCCGGGAGAAGATCGAGATGGCAGTATTGGAAGAGTATCACCGTGCGGGTGACGATGAGCTGGGCTCCGCCCTGGGCGGGAGTGCTTCCTGATCCGTCGGGCGGGCGGGATTTCACGCGGGAAGAAAATGAAGAGCCTTTGTCCCATATGCCGGGGGAAAAGGCGCGACTGAAGACTTACACCGAACGGGGATCCCAGGCAGGGATCCCCGTTTTCGTAGAAACTTCTCTACCACTGTTTCTATCAGCTGGATGGACTGGAAATTCATTTCCACCCGACATTGTTGCATTCCACCAGGCTTTGGGATATAGTCGGTTGTGGAGTTTTTGCTAGTGTCCCACCTTCCAAACTAGATCTCGTTTTCTCTCTCCCGATAGGAAGGGGGAGAGAAAGCAGAACGAAATGACCGAGATGGGGCACTGGGAACAGCGGGGGTGCTTCACGCCATGGAAAAAATGTATGCTGTCGTCTTGGCCGCGGGGAAGGGGACCCGAATGAAGTCCCGAAAGCACAAGGTGCTGCACCCGGTTTGTGGAAAGCCCATCATTGATCACATCGTCGATACATTAGAAAAAATAGGGGTGGCGGAGACGGTGGTCGTCATCGGCCATGATGCCGAGTCTGTCCAAGGCCATCTCGGAGACAGGGTGAAATTTGCCCGGCAGGAGGAGCAACTGGGCACTGCCCACGCTGTGATGCAAGCGGAAGCATTCTTATCGGATGCGGAAGGAACCACTCTGGTGCTGAACGGGGATCATCCCCTGTTTACCGCTGATACCTTGTCCAAACTGGTTGAGGCTCATCGGAAAAATCGGTCGGCGGCCACCATACTGACGGCAGATCTTCCGAATCCAGCTGGCTATGGCCGGGTGATTCGCCGGGAGGACGGCCATGTAGTCCGTGTGGTGGAGCATAAAGATGCCACACCTGCGGAACGGGAGATTACGGAAGTGAATACCGGGACTTTTTGTTTTGATAATCGGAAATTATGGAAGGCGCTTTCACAAGTGGACAATAACAATGCGCAAGGAGAGTATTACCTTCCCGATGTCATCCATGTTTTGGGCAGCCAGAGTGAAGCGGTAGGGGCGCAACAGATGGAGGACCATGAAGAGGCTCAGGGCATCAACAATCGGGTTCAATTGGCCCAGGCTGAACAAATCATGCGCCAGCGCATCCTGGAACAACTCATGATGGATGGAGTGACGGTGGTCGATCCTGCCGCCACGTATATCGATGCCGATGTGACCATCGGTGCCGATACGGTGATTGAACCCGGTACCATCCTGCGAGGGAACACCCGGATCGGGGAAGGATGTGTAATCGGACCAAACACAGACCTGACCGATGTGGAAGTGGGCACTGAAGCCGTGATTCGCCAATCGGTGATTCAGAAAAGCCGGGTGGACGACCATGTCGCTGTCGGGCCTTTTGCTTATATCCGCCCCGGCTCTCATCTCGAAGAACAGAGTAAAGTGGGTTGCTTCGTCGATATGAAAAAGGCGCGGTTGGGTAAAGGAAGCAAGGTTTCCCACTTGGGATATGTGGGAGATGCGGATGTAGGGGAAGATGTCAATGTGGGCTGCGGGGCTCTCACCGTCAATTACGACGGTTTTCATAAGCACCGCACCATCATTGAGGATGGGGCATTTATCGGCTGTAATGTTAACCTGATCGCTCCAGTCACTGTGGGTAAAGGAGCTTATGTGGCGGCTGGTTCCACCGTGACCGACGATGTGCCGGCGGAGGCGTTGGCGATTGCCCGGGAACGGCAAACGACCAAGCGTGAATATGTTCGCAAGTTGAACCAAAAGCTGAAGAACGACTAGGGTGTTCTCCGCCTAATAAAGTGTTCTAGGGTAGATGCGTTCTAATACTACAGTTGTACGGATAAGAGCTGGTGGCGATGTGAGAAGGGAGGGGGGGATGGCTACGATCCTTTGCGCTTTTTGCAAGAGATCGAAGACAGCCCACCCGCCCGACCAACTCACGCTCATATACTCGCTTCGTTCAAATTAAAACGATGACTAATAACGGGCAGTCGCTGTTTGGGGAAGCATCGAAATACACATCGAAAGAAAAGTGGAGGGTTGGGGGAAGATGTCCACAGTGAGACGTTTGCAGGTGTTTAGTTGCAATTCCAATCCGGTGCTGGCTAAGGAAATTGCTGAGCATATCGGTATTCCCTTGGGAGATGCTGTGGTGGGAAAGTTCAGCGACGGTGAGATTCACGTCCGATTAAATGAAAGTGTGCGGGGATCCGATGTTTATGTGATCCAGTCCACCAGCCACCCGGTGAATCAACACCTGATGGAATTGCTGGTGATGGTGGATGCCCTGAGACGGGCATCGGCACGAACCATCAATGTGGTGATTCCTTATTATGGCTATGCCCGTCAAGACCGGAAAACCCGCGCCCGGGATCCGATCACATCCAAATTAGTGGCAAACCTGATTGAGACGGCGGGTGCCGATCGGATTATCGCGATGGATCTGCACGCCACACAAATTCAAGGATTCTTCGACATTCCCGTCGATCATCTCCTGGGTGTTCCGATCCTGTCCGAGTACTTCAAAGAACGGGCTCTGGAAGACGTGGTCGTGGTCTCCCCTGACCACGGCGGCGTGATCCGCGCCCGCAAGTTGGCGGAGCGCCTGCAATCCCCCATCGCCATTATTGATAAGCGGCGCCCGGAGCCCAACGTGGCCGAGGTGATGAACATCGTCGGCGATGTGAAAGGGCGGAGGGCCATTATTATCGATGACATTATCGACACGGCGGGAACCATCACCCTGGCGGCTAACGCCCTGTTGGAATACGGAGCCAAAGAAGTCTATGCCTGCTGTACCCATCCCGTTTTCTCCGGGCCTGCTATCCAGCGGATCAAGGAAGCGAATATCAAAGAGATGGTGGTAACCAACACCATTCCGTTGCCGGAAGAAAAACAGTTGGACAAGATTCGCGTCCTGTCCGTCGCCCCTCTGATCGGGGAAGCGATTATCCGCGTTCACGAGGAGCTGTCCGTCAGCAAGTTGTTTGACTGATGTAAAGATGGATCGAAACAGAAAAAGATGACAGATAGAAACGCTCATTAGAAGTACCGATGGGTTTATCCTCCAGTGTTTGAGGGAATGGATAGAGGCATGTGGAATATCCTGAGGACAATCAGGGCCGCTTCCCTGAAACACACAAGGAGGAAAACCAATCGATGGCAACTCAACTTTCCGTGAAACGTCGTGAAAGTCGGCCGCGTTCGATTCTGACCGCCCTCCGCCGTGAAGGTCGAATTCCTGCAGTGGTGTATGGGAGTGCGAAAGAGAACGAATTGATTCATCTGGAAGGAAGCGATCTGATCCGCTTCCTGCAACAACAGGGTCTCACCTCCGTTTTGGAATTGAAATATCCCGATGGAAAAATCGATCAAGTGATGGTTCGGGAACTGCAACATGACCGGATCAAGGATAAAATTCTCCACGTCGACTTTAAACAAGTGAAGATGAATGAACCTGTCGAAGTGGAAGTGGCCGTCAATTTGGTCGGTGAACCGAAAGGGGTCAAGGAGGGCGGCATCCTGCAGCAACAGTTGCGCACCGTCCTGATCCGCACCCTGCCCGGTGCCATCCCAGACCACATCGATCTGGACATCAGCGGGATGTCCATCGGAGACAACGTTCAAGTCCGCGACCTGAAGCATGATGAAAAAATGGAACTCCTCTCCGATCCGGATGAAGTGGTTGCCTCTGTGCTGCCGCCGCAAGTGGAGCAGGAGAAAGAGGCGGAAGAGCGGGACGAGCGGGCTGCGGAAGCCGAGCAGGCGGAGCCCGAGTTGGTGGATGCGGAAAAAGAGGAAAACGAATCATGAGCAAAGGGGCGCAACCACATACGTTGCGCCTTTTTGACGGATGAGGAGGAACAAATGAAAGTAATCGTCGGTTTGGGCAACCCCGGCATCCGGTATGCCCTGACCCGTCACAACATCGGGTTTTGGGTGGTCGACCGCCTCAGTGACCGCTGGGGTGTTCCCGTGAATAAAGAAAAATGGAGAGGTTTTGTAGGGGAAGGACACGTTCGAGCAGAAAAAGTGGTGCTGATTAAACCGGAAACCTATATGAACCGATCCGGCGAATCCGTGCGACCGGCCCTGGAATGGCTCAAGTGCAGTGTGGAGGATCTGATGGTGGTATACGATGACCTGGATCTTCCTCCGGGCCAGATTCGTCTGCGGATGAAGGGAAGCTCCGGTGGTCACCGTGGTGTTCAATCCCTGATTGATCACTTAGGGACCAACGATTTTAAACGGATTAAAATTGGCATCGGTCGACCGCAAGGTCGGATTCCGGTGCCGGATTACGTTCTCTCCCGCTTTGCCCGGGAGGAAGAGGAAGCGATAATGGAAGCGGTCCAGCGCTCCGCTGACGCCATTGAGGAGTGGCTGGGAACCTCTTTTCCCGAAGTGATGAATCGATACAACCAGAAGTGATAAAGACTTTGCTGGGCACCCTTTTCATCACAAATTTGGAATGGAACCCTCCCCGATTGTCGATACTAGGTTGTATCCGGCAACTCAGGCGGTACTTGCGGCTGTGAACAAAACAGTTCGAAGTTACCGGATGGGGCTCTAAAGGAATACCACGATGGCGGGGGGCATACCATAGTGTTGGAATACCGGTGCCGATACTGCAACCATCTTATCGGGCAAATCGAGGACGACCGTGTGACAGAGCTGGATTTGGGTTTCCATCGGTTGACCCCGGCGGAACGGCGGGATATAATTGTCGATGAGCCTGAGGGTCACACACAAGTAAATGTGGTTTGTGAAACCTGTCAGGATATGCTAGAACGGAACCCGGAACTGTCACTCTTGTCCCGTCCCTTCCAATAGTATCGTGGCTGGCAAGGGCTTTTTTACGTGGCGCCGTTTCCGGCCACCTTCCCTTTGTCGCAAACGGACGTGGTAGGGCGGGTGCTTTTGCCGGGATGTGAATTCACAGCCTTGGCTGTACCAGCTGAGGCTTCTTTTTGTATGGAATTCAGAGAAGGGTTAAGGACACCCTCGCGGAGAGGAGGAAGGATGGACTTGAAAACCCTGGTTCAGCTGTTTCAGAAGGATCACGACTTCCAGTCCACCGTCGCTTCCCTGGAACAGGGGTTAAAAGAGCAATTGGTAGCCGGGCTGACGGGGTCTGCACGCATGATGTACGTGGCCGCTTTGTTCCGCGAGCTTGGCCGTCCCATGTTGGTTGTCACACACAATCTCAACCAGGCCCAAAAAGCGGTGGAAGATTTACAGGAACTGCTTCCGCGGGAGCAAGTGCTTCTCTATCCGGCCAATGAATTGGTAGCTACCGAGATTGCCCTGGACGGGCATGAAACCCTGGGCGATAGGATTCAAGTGTTATCCCGATTGACTCGCGGCTTTCGCGGGGTTTTTGTCGTGCCATTCGCTGGTGCGAGAAAACTGTTTCCACCTCAGGAGATTTTTGCAGCCGCTCACCGCACCCTGACAGTGGGGGAAGAGCACCCCGTGGAAGTCTTGGTGAAGCACCTGGTGCGGGTGGGTTACGAGCGGGTGGATATGGTGGAAAAAGCCGGAGAATTCAGCTTGCGAGGCGGGATTTTGGATCTGTTTCCCGTGACGGAGGAGGACCCGGTTCGCATCGAGTTTTTTGATGACGAAGTGGATTCCATTCGTCCATTTTCGGTGGTGGATCAACGTTCCAAGGATAAATGGGACCGGTTTACCATTCCGCCTGCCCGGGAAGTGTTTGCTTCCCCGGAAGCTCTCTACCAGGCTGGGGATCGCGTGGCTACACTGCTGGAGGAACGCCTCTCCCGGGTAAAGGATCCCGACATCCGCACCAAATTGGCGGAAAAAATCGGATGGGAAATAGAGCAGCTCAAGTCGGGCCAACGTTTTACCGGTATTTATAAATATATCAGTCAAATTCACCCCGCTTACGAGACATTGCTGGATTATCTGCCTGCCGATACGTTGTGGATATTGGATGAACCAGCCCGCATCCAGGAATCGGCCAAGCAGATGGAACGGGAGGAAGGGGAGTGGCAGACGGCTCTGTTGCAGCAGGGGGAGTATCTGCCTGCCCTGACGCTCTCCGTTTCCTATGACGATTGGTTTAACCGCAGCCAGAATCAACGAATCTATCTTTCTCTGTTTATGCGGCAAGCCGGCGGGATTCAGCCGCAAAATATCGTACAGTTCATCTGCCGCGGCATGCAGCAGTTCCATGGGCAGATGCATGTATTGAAAACGGAGTGGGAGCGCTGGATCAAGGGGAAGTACAGGGTAATGTTCACCGCTTCCACACGGGAGCGGGCGGAGCGGCTGGAACGGGTCCTGGCCGACTATGGCATGGAAGTAACCCGGGAATTGGTGGACGGGAGCCTGTCTCCCCATCGACCGGTGGTTCAGGTCGGTACTCTCTCAGGCGGGTTTGAGCTGGGGGCGTCCCGGATTGCGGTGGTAACCGAAGGGGAGGTCTTCACCCAGAAACAGCGGCGCGCCCGCCGGATGACCAAACTGGATCATGCTGAAAAAATTAAGGATTACCAGGAGCTGAAACCGGGGGACTACGTGGTCCACGTCAACCACGGGATCGGACGTTACCACGGGATTGAGACATTGGATGTGGGCGGCCTCCACAAGGATTACCTCCTGGTGCAATATGCGGGCAACGACAAGTTGTACGTCCCGATCGAACAGATCGATCAGGTGCAGAAGTACCTGGGCAGTGAAGAAAAGACCCCTAAAGTCTACAGCCTGGGCGGCAGCGAGTGGAGCAAGGTCAAAAACAAGGTCCGCTCCTCGGTGGAGGATATCGCCTCCGATCTGATTCAGCTCTATGCCAAACGGCAAGCGGCCAGAGGGTACTCCTTTTCAAAGGACACGGCCTATCAGCGGGAGTTTGATTCCCTTTTCCCTTATGAAGAAACAGGGGATCAACTGCGTTCCATCGAAGAGATAAAGAAGGACATGGAAAGCGAGCAGCCCATGGACCGGCTCTTGTGCGGAGATGTGGGGTACGGAAAGACGGAAGTGGCGATTCGGGCCGCCTTCAAGGCAACGATGGACGGCAAGCAGGTGGCTGTGTTGGTTCCCACTACCATCCTGGCCCAGCAACACTATGAAACCTTCCGGGAGCGCTTTGCCGACTTCCCGGTGGAGATTCGAGTCTTGTCCCGTTTCCGTTCCCGTAAAGAACAAAAGGATACCATTAAGGGTGTCAAAGAGGGAACCGTTGATATCGTGATCGGAACCCATCGCCTGTTGTCCAAGGATGTGGAGTACAAGGAACTGGGCCTGTTGATCGTCGATGAGGAGCAGCGCTTCGGAGTGAAGCACAAGGAAAAAGTAAAGCAATTGAAGGCGAATGTGGACGTCCTCACCCTGACGGCCACTCCGATTCCCCGTACCCTTCATATGTCGATGATGGGGGTTCGGGATTTATCCGTGATCGAAACGCCGCCGGAGAATCGCTTTCCGGTTCAGACCTATGTGTTGGAGTACTCCGCTGCCCTGGTACGGGAAGCGATCGAACGGGAACTGGCCCGAAACGGCCAAGTCTACTTTCTGTATAACCAGGTACAAAACATCGACCAGATGGCGGATCAGATTCGAATGCTGGTTCCAGATGCCCGGATCGCCGTCGCTCATGGACAGATGGCGGAAACCGAATTGGAACGGGTGATGCTGGACTTTCTGGACGGGGAGTACGATGTGCTGGTGAGCACGACCATTATCGAGACGGGTGTGGACATCCCCAATGTGAATACCCTGATCATCTACAATGCCGACAAGATGGGCTTATCCCAACTGTACCAGCTGCGGGGACGGGTGGGCCGTTCCAATCGAATCGCCTACGCGTACTTCACCTACCAACGGGACAAGGTGTTGTCGGAGGCGGCGGAGAAGCGTCTGCAGGCGATCAAGGAATTCACCGAATTGGGTTCCGGATTCAAAATTGCCATGCGCGATTTGGCCATTCGTGGTGCCGGCAACCTACTGGGAGCGGAACAGCATGGTCACATTGCCTCTGTGGGATTTGAGATGTACACTCAGATGTTGAAAGAAGCGATCCATGAACAACAAGGCAAGGTGATTGAGGTCAAACCCTTCGATCCGGAAATCGAATTGAACGCCGATGCCTACCTGCCGTCGGAGTATATCGGAGACGAGAAACAAAAGATTGAGATCTACAAGAAAATCCGGGCGGTTCGGGATCTCGATGAGGCGAGGGATCTGGAAGAAGAGATGGAAGACCGCTTCGGTGATCTGCCTCAACCGGTGATGAATTTGCTGCGGGTGGCCCGACTCCGCGCCTATGCCATCCAGTACCACATCGAAGAGGTCAAGCAGGAAGGATTGGAGATCCACGCCAAACTCCATCCCGACCAAAATCAGGTAGTGGATGGACAGCGCCTGTTCCGGGTGGCGCAACAATTCCCCGGGCGGGTCCGCCTATCTTCGGGGCAGCGGATCGGCATTATTTTCCGCCTCAAGGGATTGTCTGCCGCCGAAGGTCTGGAAATGGTGGAACAATTTTTGATACAATATGAAGCGGTTCCGAAAACGAAAGGAGCATTGCGAAATGCAGCGACTTAAAAAAAGCCTCCTAACGTCATTAAGCGTGCTGTTGGCAGTCTCCCTCTTACTCGCAGGCTGCGGCTCCGGCGAGGAAGGGGCCGATGATTCGGAAAATCCGACGGGACAAGGGGAGCCTCTTCCCACGGACAGCAAGAAAGTGGTAGCAGAATATGAGGGGGGCAAAGTGACGGAAGGGGAGTTAAACCGATATATCAACCTGATGGTTTTCTTCCAGCCGCAACTGGCCATGATGGCCCAGAGCCCTGAAGCCAAAGAGGAACTGGTGAAGCAACACATCGCGGAAAAAGAGATCTCGAATAAGGTGAAGGATAACAAAAAACATGAGAAGGAAGCCGATGAAGCGATTAAGCAATTTGAAAAATCGGTGAAGGAACAGCCGGAGCAGGAAGGTCAGGAAAAGCAAGATCCCGACAAGATTTTAAAAGACAGCGGGATCACCAAGGACGACCTGCGCAACTTCTTGATTCAAAACAACAAGGTCACCGAGTACCTGGAGAGCCAGGTGAAGGAAAAGGATTTAAAGAAGGAATACGAGGAATCTGACGCATACCTCAATATCGACTTAAATCATGTTCTCATCTCCACCCAGGAGGATGAGGAAGGGAAGGAACGGTCCGACAAGGAAGCCAAGAAGCGGGCCGAAGAAGTGAAGAAGAAACTTGAAGACGGCGGCAAGTGGAAAGAAATCGCAGAGAAATATTCCGATGATCCCGGTTCCAAGGACAATTCCGGAAAATATGAAGGAACGCCCGACCAGTGGGTTCCTGAATTTTCCGAGGCTGCCTTAAAGCAACCGCTCAAGGAGATCGGGGATCCCGTCAAGACCGACTACGGCTACCATGTGATCCGGGTCAACAAACGGGAAAAACTGCCTTTTGATGAAGTGAAAGAGGAGATCAAGGGTACGAAAGTACGGGAAAGCTTCCAGACCTTTATCGATGAGGAAGTGAAGCTGACCAAACTGGAGATTCCGGGTGCCGAAAAGCAGGACAAGGATCAAAAAGACGATGAAAAGGATAAAGAATAATGGATTGAAGAGACAGAGCATCCCATGCTCTGTCTTTTTTCTCGAGATTTGGTGCTTCGCATAAATCGCTGGAAGCGGATGAATACTATGGCCGTGACCATTGAGAGCCAAGGATTTCGGCCTGATCCGAAACCCATCATCCACGAAAGCGAGGCACAACATCCATGAAAGCAACGGGCATCGTTCGTCGCATTGACGATCTGGGGCGGGTTGTCATCCCCAAGGAGATCCGCCGGACGCTCCGCATCCGGGAAGGAGATCCTTTGGAAATATTTGTTGACCGTGACGGGGAAGTCATCCTTAAAAAATACTCTCCTATCGGGGAATTGGGTGATTTCGCCAAGGAATATGCGGAGTCGTTATATGAGAGCTTGTATCATGTCACATTGATTTGTGACCGGGACACGGTGATTGCTGTGGCCGGGGCATCCAAAAAGGAGTATCTGGATAAGCCCATCGGATCCATTGTGGAGACATGCATGGATCAACGAAAACCCCATATCGAAACGAATCCCGGTCGTGCGGAACTGATTCGGGACTTGTCGGAAGCCTACGAATCATACATTATTGTTCCCATCAACGCAGGTGGGGACCCGATTGGTGCTGTCATTCTCCTTTCCAAAAAAGAGGGGACCAAAATGGGGGATTTGGAGATAAAAGTGGCGAGCACGGCGGCTGGGTTTTTAGGAAAACAGATGGAACAGTGAGCGATCAATCAGCAAACGGGCAGGCCATGGCTGGCTGAGGATTTAACGGTGTAGCGCCTTTCACCGACTGGCCAGCGGAGTCTTCGCAGGACCCGACCATTTAGCGGCCACCTTTCTTCTTGTGGCCGCTGGATGGATCCGGAGGAGACGGAGCGGACTGCCCTTTATCTTGAAAGGGAAAGAGGCGCGAAGAGAGAAGATCGGGCCCCGGGCCCACTTGTCATGAACCTGGGCAGGCCAAGGCCTGCTTTTTCTATTGGTGAAGGTGGGCCGTAAGTGTATACTGAAGTGGGCTTAAGAAAGGAGAATCAGATGACACGGGGGAAGCAATCCTTTATGAAGGGAGCCGCCATCCTGGGGGTGGCGGCCCTGTTCACCAAGCTGCTGGGAGCGGTCTATCGCGTTCCTTATCAGAACATCACTGGAAACGAGGGGATGTTCGTCTACCAGCAGGTTTACCCCCTGTACAGTACCTTATTGATCCTGGCGACAGCGGGATTTCCCATCGCCATTTCCAAGTTGGTATCGGAAAGGCTTGCCCGGGGGGATGTCGTCGGAGCCCAACGTATTTTTCGAGTGACGGCGACGGCACTGAGTGTGACGGGTCTTTTCTTTTTTCTGTTGTTGTTTATGAGTGCCCCTGTGATTGCCGGTTGGATGGGGAGCCGAGAGCTGTTGACCCTGCCGATTCAGGCTGTTTCCTTTGCGCTTTTAATCGTGCCGTTGATGTCGGTGATCCGGGGATACTTCCAAGGGCATCAGAACATGACTCCCACAGCGGCTTCCCAAGTGGCGGAACAGAGTGTGCGGGTAACCACCATTCTGCTGTTGTCCTGGTGGTTTATGTCCACGGGAGCAGGGGTGGTGTATGCCGGTGCCGGTGCAGTGTTTGGCGCCTTCACCGGTGCCGTTGCAGGCCTGATGCTGCTTCTGATCTACTGGGGCCGCAACCGGCGATTGGAAAAAGAGCAGGCGGCAGAAAAACCGGCATCGTTATCCCCGCAAAAAGAGGAATCCGCTTGGTCCATCTTTAAAACCCTGATGGCGCTGTCGATTCCCATCTCCATCGGAGCATTGGTATTGCCGCTGTTTTCACTGGTGGACTCCTTTACGGTGGCCAATCTGTTGGAGTGGGCCGGATTCGCCACGGCGGCAGCGATTGAAGGGAAAGGGGTGTATGATCGCGGACAGCCCTTGATCCAGTTTGCTTCTTTTTTTGCCACGGCCCTATCCCTCTCCATCGTCCCGGCGGTGGCGGAAGCCCGGATCCGGGGGGAGGAGAGAAAGGTGCGGGAACGTTCCTCGTTGGCTCTGCGCCTTACCCTCTTGATGGGTCTGCCGGCGTCAGTGGGGTTGGCGGTGGTGGCCGGTCCCACCAACGTCATGTTGTATAAAGATGACGCCGGTACCGCCGCCTTGGCGATCCTGGCGTTTACGGCCCTGTTTTCCACCCTGGGCATGACCTCTTCCGGCATTTTACAGGGGGTGGGAGAAGTAGGGTTGCCGGCCCGCAATCTGTTGATCGGGGTGGGAGTGAAGCTGGGGCTTAACCTGCTGTTCATCCCCCTGTGGGATATTCGCGGGGCCGCTCTCGCCACCGTCATCGGTTATGCGGTGGCGACCACGCTCAATCTGATCGCTCTGCGTGGAAAAATGGGGAACCTCTTTCACCTTAGGCGAACAGGCTTCGCCATGGCTGTTGCAACGGGATTGATGGTGGCAGCGGTAGTCGGTACCATGAAAGGAGCGATGGGTTTGACAGCGGAGTGGGAATCGGCCCGTCTCGCCATGACTGTCGCTTCTCTGTCCGGCGTAACCGCCGGTGCAATGGTGTACGGGGCCGCTGCACTCATGCTGGGTGTGATGGAACATCGGGAATTGGAGCGGATTCCGAAGATCGGTGCGAGACTGGCAGGACTCTTGGATCAATATGGTTGGAATCGGAAGGGGAGGAGTCGCGATGCCGGGTAAGATTATCGTTGTGGGGTTAGGTGCGGGGGACGTGGACAACCTGCCCCTGGGAACGGTCCGTCTGCTTACCTCCGGTCAGCGGGTATGGCTCAGAACCGGGGAGCATCCCGGTGTGACCTGGCTGCAAGCAGAAGGGATGAAAGCCCAGCCGTTTGACTTTGTCTATAAGGAAGAGTCGGACTTTCCGGCGGTATACCGCCGGATCGTGCGCACCTTGCTGGACGAGGCCCAAAGGGGGGCAGAGGTGGTGTACGCCGTTCCCGGCCATCCGATGGTGGCGGAAGCAACGGTGCGTCAGTTGCTGGATAAGGGAAGGCAGGAAGGAGTGACAGTGGAAATAAAAGGCGGAGGGAGCTTTTTGGATCCCGCTTTCACCGCGGTCGGAATCGATCCGTTGGAAGGGTTCCAACTGTTGGACGGAACAGGATTAACGGCCGACCGGGTGGATCCGGAGCAGCACCTTTTTATCGCCCAAGTATACGACCGCATGGTCGCTTCCGAGGTAAAACTCACGCTGATGGAGGTTTTTCCCGATGAGCATCCCGTCCAGGTGTTGGAGGCAGCGGGGGTGCCTGATATGGAGCGGGTGGAGACGATCCCACTCTGGGAACTGGATCGAACGAATCGGTTTGGCAACCTGACCACGATCCATGTTCCGCCGCTTCAGTCGGAGGCTGCCCGTCGTCGCCGCTTCTCTTACTTGGAGGAAATTGTCGCTCGCCTGCGCGCTCCCGACGGCTGTCCCTGGGATCGTAAACAGACACATGAGAGCCTTCGTCCTTATCTGTTGGAGGAATCCTATGAATTTCTGGAAGCCGTGGAAAAAGAGGATCCCGATGCCATGGCGGACGAACTGGGGGATGTGTTGTTGCAGGTACTCCTGCATTCGCAGATTGCACGGGAGGAAGGAACATTTGATATCCGGGATGTGATCGTGAACCTGGCTGACAAGCTGATTCGGCGCCATCCCCATGTTTTTGGTGATGCAAAAGCAAAAAATGCGACTGAAGTGAAGCAAAAATGGGAAGAGATCAAACGGGAGGAGCGGGCGGGACTTCCGGAGGCGGACTCCATCCTCGCCGACATCCCCTCCACATTCCCTGCTCTTGCCCGGGCCTTTAAATTGCAGAAAAAAGCGGCCAAAGTCGGTTTTGATTGGCCGGATCTCGCCGGAGTGCGGGCAAAGGTGGAAGAAGAGTTGGACGAGCTGGAAGCGGCAACTGCCGACCATCGGGAAGAAGAGTTGGGTGATCTTTTGTTTACGGTGGTGGCGTTGGCCCGGTTTACGGATCGGGATCCAGAACTTGCTCTGCTTGCCGCTTGTCGTAAATTTGAACGCCGGTTCCGCCGGCTGGAGGAAGAATCCCGCCGAGCGGGACGTCAGCTCAAGGACTGTACACTGGAAGAGATGGATGCTTGGTGGGAACAGGCCAAAACAGAGGAAGCCCGGTGAACCCATTTGCCCGGACGGAATCGTTTGGGGAAAAAGGAAGGAATTTTTCGTTTGGCCCAGAAAGGTATATCCCACACGACCAAAAGGAGGGTGTTCAATCACCATGAACAAAAATGAATTGGTGACACGCATTTCCGAAAAAAGCGGCATGACCAAAAAAGACGTGGAATCTGTATTGAATGGTTTTATGAATGAAGTAACCGACGCACTCGGCTCCGGTGAAAAAGTGCAGCTCATCGGCTTCGGCACCTTTGAAACCCGCAAACGCTCCAGCCGCAACGGGCGCAATCCTCAGACGGGGGACACCATCACCATTCCGGAATCCACCATCCCGGCCTTTAAAGCGGGCAGCCGCCTCAAAGACGCGGTTAAATAAGGATGCGCCTGGATAAGTTTTTAAAGGCTTCCCGTTTGGTTAAACGGCGCACCTTGGCCAAAGAAGTATGCGATCAAGGTCGGGTGGAGGTCAACGGTCGTGCCGCCAAAGCGGGAACCACCGTTTCTGTAGGGGATGAATTGCGGATCCGTTTTGGTAATCAATCCCTGCGGGTGCGGGTGACTTCCCTCAAGGAGACGACCCGCAAATCCGAAGCGGGCGAGTTATATGAATTGCTGGAGACCATCCCGATGGAACGGACAGAAGGGAGCGGCTGATGAGGGAGGGTCGGTGTAGTTGGTGAAGATCCTTTGCACTTAAAGAGCACAAGTCTCGCCTGGATCACTTTCGTTCCGCGCTATGCGCTTGTTTGCAAGAGATCGGAGACGACCATACCGGACCGGACACTCACTGGTTCGGATTTATCAGGCAGGCCCTAGAGACCCTGGCCCGGTTCTAAACCTTGTCCTCCATCATATCATGTACCGAAAGGGGGTACATGTCCATGATGGAGGAAGCCTATCTTCAAGGGAAAGAGAACCACCAAGTAGTGATGGTGGGCCGCAATACGCTGGATGTCACCGGAGTGGTGGGCGTAGAAAGCTTTGACAGCGAAGAGTTCCTGTTGCATACCGAATGCGGTTATCTGGGAATCCGGGGAAACAATCTGCACATTAAAAATCTCAACCTGGAAGAAGGACGTGTCGCCATCCAGGGTGAGTTTTACGAAATGAGCTATCTGGATGACGGCTCTACCCGGGGTGAGAAGGCGAAAAGCTTTCTGGGCAGGTTGTTCCGGTGACACTGTATACCCAATGGGTGACCATGGGCTTGATGCTCAGCTCCGGCTGTCTGATGGGGTTGATGTTGGACCTGTATCGCGTGTTAAAAACCCGCTTCCACATGAGGGGATGGGTCGTTTCCTTTGTCGATCTCCTCTACTGGACGGTAGCGGCGGGCATGGTGTTCGGGCTCTTGTTCTGGAGCAACTGGGGAGAGCTTCGCTTACCCGTGCTGGTCGCGATTGCGGCGGGTTGGTTTACCTACCATATCTGGTTTAGCAGACTGGCCACCCGTGTACTTCGCGCTTTACTCGCAGGGGTGGAAACTTTGTGCCGGTGGGTCCTCCGAATATTGTACGTCTGTTTGTGGTTACCCTTGGCTGCCTTGTGGATGTTGCTTTATCGAGTGTTCATCGGGTTGGTTCAGTTGCTGTGGGCCGCTTTGCGTTTCCCCCTGTGGATCCTTTCCCCGGTGTTCCGGTGGCTTCAACCTCTCCGGGAGGGGTTGGTCCAGGGGGCCCGGCCGGTCATCCGCCGCTTTCGCAGGTGGATAGACTGGTTGCGCCGTTGGTTCCCCGGTCAGCGGAATGACGGGGAGTGACGGTATGGATAAAAAGATAAATGTAAGGATGATGGCAATGGTGGATCGAGATAGCGGCAACGTTGTGTCCTTCCGTTCTTCCCGGCCATCGAATGAGGGTCGAAAGTCCGCTGCCCGCCGCCGCCTGCCTCGAAATGTACGCCGTCGACGTTGGATTTGGCTCATCGCCATGTTGACGTTTTTCGTTTGGAGCGGATCGGAACTGATCACGCAGTCCCTGGAGATTCACGAACGGAAAACCGTGTTGGCGCAAAGTAAGGAACGGGTTGAATCCCTGAGGGCGGAACAAAAGGAGCTGCAGGAGGAATTGCGGAGGCTGAAGGATGAGGAGTACCTGATGGAGCTGGCCCGCAAGATGGGGTATGCTTTGCCGGGAGAAGAAGTGGTAGAGTTAGATCTAGATTGATAAGAGAAGAAAGGGAGCCCTTCCGATGGAGGAAGGGCTCCCTTTTTGACGGCAGAAAGCGGTTACCCGATGATCACCTTTTCCCGCGGATAGTGATAAACAGCTGGAGGGCGGTCTTCGCGAATCAGGAACAAGAGCGATAAAATCCCGATCCGTCCGATAAACATAAGCAGCAGAATCGTCAGTTTTCCGGGGGTGGTCAACTCCGGGGTCAGCCCCATGGAGAGGCCGGTTGTTCCGAACGCGGAACAGACTTCAAAGATAATCGTCATCAAATCGTGTTCCGGTTGCTCCCACACGACCGCAATCAGGGCGGTGGCGACGATCATCACACCGACGCCAAACACGATGGAAGCCTTTCTCACATCTTCAGTCAACAACTCCCGCCGAAAAATGCGGATATGGTTGTACCCCCGTGCATAGAAAAAGATGGCCAGGGCCACCACCGCAAATGTGGTGGTACGGATTCCGCCCCCCACACTGGAAGGGCTGGCACCGATAAACATCATAAAGGAGAGAAACAACTGAGTGGGGGTAGAATAATCGGTCATATCCATGGTGGCCAACCCCGCGCTTCGCGTGGTGATGGAATTGAACAGCGTATAATACAGGGCTTCATGCCAGGCCATGCCGGCGTAATGCTGATTAAACTCCAGCAAGGCGATAGTGACCATGCTCAGGGCAAATAAAGCGAAATAGACCGATACCGTCAATTTGGTGAACAGGGAAAACCGAAACGGTTTTTGTTTTCGGGTGGTAAACCACTCTTTTAGTTCCACCAGGACGGGAAAGCCGATGGCGCCTCCCACAATCAGGATCAGATTGACGGTTTGGACAAAATAATCCCGAGCGAATCCCTCCAGGGAATTGCCGAAGATATCAAACCCGGCATTGGTGAAGGCGGATAACGAACTAAAAGCCCCGTACAAGTAGGCTTTCCACCCATAATCGTAAAAAAGATAAAAATGAGTGCCCAGGATCAGGGCTCCAATCACCTCAATGGCCAGCGAGATCAACAAGATATCCCGCATCAGCCGAACCAGTCCGGATAAATTCGTCTGATTCTGGTCCAGCATGATCATCCGCCGCCGCGCGATTCCGATTCGTTGGCCCGTAGCCATCCAGAGGAAGGTGCCGAGGGTCATAAAGCCAATCCCGCCGAACTGGAGCATCACCATCAACATGGCGACACCGGTGGGGCTGAAGGTATCCGCCGTGCTGACCACCGTCAATCCTGTCACACTGACGGCACTGACCGCGGTGAACAGAGCATCCAGATAGGTGATTTCGACACCGGGCTTATGGGCAACGGGCAGGTATAACAGGAAACTGGAGATGGATACGGCCACGAAGTAAATCAGAACCAGCAGTTGGACAGGGGTGAGTTTGACAATATATTCTCTCATCAGTCCGGTTTTTGCTCCTTGGATTGGTCACACCCCATTGTAAACCAGCCGGTTCGATTTGCAAAACAAAAAAAGGATTTTCACATTCTGAGGAGAAAAGTTCCCAATGAGGAATCCTGTGGAAAAAGACGCCTGCCACGGAATCCCGACCGCGGCGGGAAGAAAGGGAGGGACCCACATGAAACGCTGGCTGGGCATGGTGCTGGCATTGGTGCTGACCTTCGGTCTGATCGGAACCCACAGTGCGGACGGAAAAGAGGAAATGCGAAAAACCAAGGTGACGACGGGTTTGGAAGTCCTGCTGGAGAATCCCAAGCCATTAAAGGGAAAGCGCGTAGGGTTCATCACCAACCCAACGGGAATGACTGCTCAGTATGAACACGCGCTGGATGCGATGTTGGCAAAAGGGATCCAGGTTACTCATGTGTATGGGCCGGAACACGGGGTGCGCGGCACGGAACAGGCGGGGGAGATTCCCGGCTCCTTTGAAGATCCGCGGACCGGTCTTCCTTTTGTCAACCTGTACGGCAAACAGCCTCACGAGATGGTATCCTTATTTGAAGAGGTGGATGTGCTGGTTTTTGACATCCAGGATGTAGGCACCCGCTTCTATACCTACATCTATACAATGGCTTACGCGATGGAAGCGGCGGCCCTAGCTGATAAGCCGTTTATCGTGCTGGACCGTCCCAACCCGATCGGAGGGGTCAAAGTGGAAGGGCCGGTTCTGGATCCGGAATACCGCTCCTTTGTCGGATTGTTTCCGATTCCACAACGGCACGGCATGACCGTCGGCGAGTTGGCCCGCCTGTTCAATGAAACATTCCTCCCGGAAAAAGGGGCGCCATCCGCCGACCTGCAAGTGATCCGGATGAAAGGATGGAAGCGGAACCACTTGTATGAAGATACCGGTCTTCCCTGGGTGCTTCCCTCCCCCAATATGCCGACCCTGGAAACGGCCCTGGTTTATCCCGGAACGGGAATGATCGAAGGAACCAACCTGTCGGAGGGCAGGGGGACAACCCGGCCGTTTGAGTTATTGGGTGCCCCTTACATTCGGGGGTGGGAATTGGCGGAAGCGCTCAATCGGAAAAAACTGCCGGGGGTTTCCTTCCGGGAAGCGTATTTTAACCCCACATTCTCTAAACACCAAGGTAAAAACGTAGGTGGAGTACAGGTGTATGTGGAGAATCCCAATCGGTTTGATCCGATTCTGACGGGGATGACAATCATTCAGGAAACGAAGCGCCTCTACCCGGATGAGTTTGAATGGCGCCAAGATGCGGACTCCACTTACTGGATCGACAAATTGACCGGGTCGGACCGGATCCGTACCGAAATCGACCGCGGGACTCCTGCGAGGGAAATCATGGGAATGTGGGAAGAGGAGTTACGACAATTTAAGAAACTGCGGGGGCGGTATCTAATGTATCCTCCCCGACGCCGATGAAAAAAAGTCCTTGACTTAGCTGCCCAAAGATGTGTATAATAAGTTTCGTGGCTGACGCGGGGTGGAGCAGTTGGCAGCTCGTCGGGCTCATAACCCGAAGGTCGCAGGTTCAAGTCCTGCCCCCGCAACCAAATCAGATATCATGGGGGAGCGGTCTCATTCCATGGATTGAGTGGATCCGGATTCCTCCCCCTGGATGTGGCGGCGTAGCTCAACTGGTTAGAGCGTACGGTTCATACCCGTGAGGTTGGGGGTTCGAGACCCTCCGCCGCTACCAAAGGGAAGGCGAGGTTCAGACCCTGAAATATGGGAACAGGATCGCCTTTTTTCTTTTATCTAAAAAGGATCGGCCTTGGGGAATCCTATATGCATGGTCCTGTAGTGGGCGTGCCGAGTGTCGGAGTGGGAGTGGTACGGTGTGGATGTAACCATCAAGAAAATCAAATTTACGACGATCAACAAAACCTATACGGAGAAGGTGCGGGACTGGCATGGGCGCCATTTGTTTGCCACCCAATATCCCAACCCCGACGGGAAACGGATCTTTCTCACCTATTATTTCGTTAAAAAGGGGTACACCATCTCCAAGGTGTTTCAGAAATCCGGGGAATTCCTCTATTATTACTGTGATGTGATGGACATGCGCCAAGTGGGCCGCCTCCGATATGTCATGGTGGATCTCCTGTTGGACATGATCGTCTATCCCGATGGCCGCTATCATCTGATCGATATCGATGAGTTTGCCGAGGCCATCGATAAGGGACAGTTAAAGCGGCGTCAACAGGTCCATACCTTGCGAACACTGGACAAAATGATTCGACTGCAGACCAACCGCTCTTTTATCCCCAAGATCCTGCAGGAGGCCCGGATGTTTCCCTTGACGGATTCCTCCGGACGGAACTAATCCAAGTCTTTTCCATCGCCAACCACCGACATCACGGTGGTTTTTGATTGCAGTAAAAGGGCAGTCTGTGGGAAGTTTTTTTCTCTTTTGTCGAATGACCCCTCGTTTTGAGCCGCATCGACACTATGTGGCGCTCCGAAAAAGGGAACCATCGACATTATTATAAGAATGTATGTTCCCAAAATCAACCATCCGAAAATGGTTTTTACCTATATGCGCTTCCGTCATTTTGGGAGGGCGTTTTTTTGTCGGAAGTTTTTTTGTGGCAGTCCAGCGATTCTGACAAACTTATCATGCAACCCCCCGCTATAATGGACCCCACATGACGGACAAGCAAACCTTGAAGGGGTGGTTGCAACATGCAAAGACAATTAGCTGCGTTCGGATCAATCATGCTTCGTCCTTTTGCTTTTCTCTTATCCGAACAGTCGGTGTACCGGTGGTCCCGTATCCTGAGCCAGGGCAGTGTCCCGATCATCATCATGGGTTTTCTATTGGGCAGGGCGATGATCCTGGATATCATCTCACCGTTTGCGATCGCATATCTGGGAGTGGTTCTCCACCTTTGCCGCAGACAGTGGCCCTTGGCGATGGCGGCACTGGTAGCGGGGGCATCCACTCTGGGAGCAACTCAGGCGGCTTGGACAGCGGGCACCTTGATTTGGCTGTTATTGATTCATAAAGGGCTCCAATGGATGGGGAAGGACCAGATCAATTACGCCCCTTTCGCGGTGCTCGCCACCAGCACAGGGGCCCACCTCCTTCAGTTGCAACTGGCGGGATGGACCCCTTACACTAGCTTGATGGCTGGGGTGGACGTGCTGCTTTCCTTCCTGCTTTCGTTCATCTTCGTCCAATCACTTCCCTTTTTCACCCACCGACGGCAAAAGACGTCTCTCCGCCATGAGGAAATCATCTGTCTGGTGATTTTGGTGGGGTCGGTGATGACGGGAACCTTGGGTTGGAGTATCGGGGATTTGTCGGTGGTGCATGTGGTTTCCCGGTATCTCATCCTGGTGTTGGCCCTGGTGGGCGGCGGCATGTTGGGGGCTTCGGTGGGAGTGGTGACGGGAATGATCCTCAGTCTGGCCGATGCCCGGGCGATTATCCAGATTTCACTGCTGGCGTTTGCGGGCCTCTTGGCCGGGTTGTTCCGGGAAGGGAAGCGTTGGGGGGTGGCCGTCGGGTTCTTGCTGGGAACCTCGATCCTGTCATTGTACGGCGGCGGGACGGCACAAGTGTGGCTTTCCCTCCAGGAATCGGTACTGGCGGTTCTGTTGTTCTTAATGACTCCTCCGGCTGTTTACCGTTCCATCGCCCGGTTGATCCCCGGGACGGCGGAAAACGAAACCGCGCAGCAGGAATATGTTCGCCGATTGCGGGATGTGACCGCCGCCAAGGTGGAGCAGTTTACCGAACTGTTTTCGGAGATGGCCCGCAGTTTTCGCGAAGAGGCAGCCCGTTCTCAGGAGAGCGATGAGGGGCATATGAATCAGTTTATCCATGGCGTGATGGAAAAGTCTTGCCAATCCTGCCATCTTTACCGGCAATGCTGGGAGAAAAACTTTGTCTCCACCTATCACGGCATGACCGATCTGATGACCCTGGTGGAACTAAAGGGAACGGATCAGCCGATCAAGGTGCCCCGTTCCTGGGCGGAGCACTGTATCAAAGGGGAAAAAGTGCTGTCCTTGATTCAGGAGGGGTATGATTCTTACGAACAGGATCTTATCTGGCGTAATCGCATGAAGGAGACACGGCGGCTGGTATCGGAGCAGCTGGAGGGAGTCTCCGATGTGATGGCCGATTTTGCCAAGGAAATCCGCCATGAGACACAGGTGATGGCTGCTCAGGAGGAGCAGATTCACCAGGCGTTGGAGGAGTTGGGCTTATCCATTCAGCGGGTGGAGATTTTCAATCTGGAGGAGGGGAAAGTGGAGATTGAGGTATGTATGCCCCATGATGATGCGCTGGATGAATGCCGCAAACTGGTGGCTCCGCTGTTGACGGAGATCGTCGGTGAACCCATCACGGTTTATCGCAAAGTGGTTCAGGGGCGCTCATCCAATACGGTCATCACCTTAGGATCGGCTCAGCGATTCGAGGTGAAGACAGGGGTGGCGGGTGCCGCCAAAGGAGGGAGCTGGCTGTCAGGGGACAGTTATTGCTATATGAACGTGGGCACCGGCAAGTACGCCGTCGCCGTCAGCGACGGCATGGGCAACGGCAACCGCGCCCAGGAAGAGTCCAACGCCGCCCTTAAGCTGTTGCGACGGTTGCTTACGTCCGGCATGAACGAAGAAAAAGCGGTGGAGACCATCAACTCCATCCTGAGCCTTCGTTCCACTGATGAGATGTTTGCTACCATCGATCTGGCCATGGTGGATCTGAACACCGCCCGTTCCCGTTTTCTGAAGATCGGTTCCACTCCCGGTTTCATCAAAAGGGGGAACGAGGTGCATATGATTTCTGCTGGAAATCCCCCCTTGGGAATTTTGCGTGATATCGATGTGGAGCCGGTGGATTGTCAGCTGCAGGCGGGAGACCTTTTGGTGATGGTGACGGACGGTATTTATGACGCTCCCCGACACGCTGCCAACAAAGAGGCGTGCATGAAGCGGTTGATCGGGGAGATCGACACCAAGGATCCGCAAGGGTTCGCTGATTGTCTGTTGGAAAAAGTCATCCGTCACCACGGAGGAGAGATCGCCGATGACATGACCGTGGTGGTGGCCAAAGTGGACAAGTATATTCCGGAGTGGTCCACCATTCGCATTCCCGGCATCACCCCTTTAAACCGGCAGCATGTGGCGGGATTGTGACGGGCGGGATCCAAAATTGATTCAAGGGATTAAAATCGTTACAATGTGCATAAGTGCGACTGTAACCATTGCTTTTCGGGCCGGAACAAGCGTGATGGAAAAGCAGGCAGTCGGGGTATATTACCCGGGGAGGGTCCCCGGGTTGTTTCTGTATCGCCGGGAGGGAGGCGGCATGCTGGAAGAAAAACGGGTGTGTGAATGGGAGGATCGGCTGCTCCCCCGGGGGAGCCGGGTGATGGTGGGCGTCTCAGGTGGTCCCGATTCCATGGCGTTGTTGCACCGGTTGTGGTCGCTGGCGCCGGAACGGGACTGGGCGCTGATCGCCGTTCATGTGAACCATGGGCTGCGAGGGGAGGAAAGTGCGGAAGACGCCCGTTTCGTCCAATCCTGGTGCGGAAAGCAATCGATTGCCTGCCGGGTGGAACAGGTAGATGTTTCCGGAACTTTGGACGACCATGGCGGAAACAAGCAGGATGTTGCCCGTCGATTGCGCTATGAGGCGTTTCGCCGGGTGGCCGAAGCGGAGGAAATGGATCACCTGGCGTTGGCCCACCATGGTGATGACCAGGTGGAAACCTTGTTGATGCGGCTGCTTCGCGGCACCGGCACCCAGGGTTTGTCGGGTATTCCCCGCCGCCGCCGTTGGCGGGGAATGTGGATTGTCCGCCCTTGGTTGGATGTGACGCGAGAAGAGATTCTCGCTTACTGTGACAGGCATCACATTTCCTTTCGGATGGATGCCAGCAATGAGGATCCCGCATACACTCGGAATCGCGTCCGCCATGAACTGGCTCCCCTATTGGCCCGTTTCAATCCCCGCTTTCGCCAAGCGCTGTTGCAATTGAGCAGGTTGGCTGCCGATGAGGAACAGGTGTGGGAGCGTTTGACGAAAGAGGCGTTTGACGAGATTCGAACAGGGGAAGACGGGAAAAGGATCACTGTCGATGCCGTTCGATTAAACGGGTTGGAAGTTGCTTTACAACGTAGGGTGATTAAACTAATATTAAATTGTCTTGTGAAAGAATCGGCAATTGACGCGAACTGGCAAGCGGTGGAACGGATTCGGGAATTGGCCGCCAAAGACGCACCCTCCACCCGAACACCGTTGCCCGGAGGGGGATGGGCAGAGCGTGACTATCATCTTCTCCACTTTTCCCCTCCTGCGGAGGGAGAGAAACCGCCGGGAGACGTTTTCCTCCCGTTGAAGCTGCCGGGTGAAACACCGTGGATCGGAGGCAGTATTTGCGCCTGGTTTACTTCGGACAGGCCTCCCGCACCGGGACCGGATCAGGAATGGGCGGTTTTTGACCGGGACCGTTTGCCGTCACCCCTCGCGATTCGGACCCGCCGACCGGGAGATCGGATGCGTCCTTTCGGTTTGGGCGGGTCCAAAAAGGTGAAAGCCTTATTGATCGACGCCAAAATTCCCCGGCGGGACCGGGATCGGATTCCGTTGATCACCGCGGGAGAGGAGATTCTTTGGATTCCGGGAGTGGCCCGGTCGGACGTGGCGACATGGGATGATTGCACCCGCGGATACTTGGTACTTCGCTGGGTGCCGGATGAGGGGGGCGCTCAACCCTTCGGTCAGCCGTCGGATACATAAACCACGCTTTCAGGAGGTTTTCCATGCAAGAAGACATCCGTGAAGTCCTGCTGTCCCAGGAAGCGATCCGGGAGAAGGTGCAGGAACTGGGGCAGAAGTTGACCCAAGATTACCGGGATTTGAACCCCCTTTGTATCTGCGTATTAAAAGGGGCGTTTCCATTCATGTCCGACTTGGTTCGTTTCATGGACATCCACCTGGAGACAGACTTTATGGCCGTCTCCAGCTATGGCGACTCCACCCAGTCTTCCGGGGTGGTTCGCATTGTGAAAGATTTGGATGCCTCGGTGGAAGGCCGCCATGTGTTGGTGGTGGAGGACATTATCGACAGCGGCTTGACTCTCAGCTACCTGCTGGAATTGTTACGCGGACGGAACGCCGCTTCCGTCAAGGTGGTTACTCTGCTGGATAAACCGGCCCGCCGTACCACCGGATTAAAACCGGATTACTCCGGCTTTGAGGTTCCCGATGCGTTTGTGGTGGGGTACGGGCTGGATTATGCCGAGAAGTATCGGAATCTCCCTTATATCGGTGTACTGAAAGAGGAAGTATACTCGGACTGAGTTTGCTTGTGACCCCGTAAATGGCTGTGGTAAAATGAAGGAAGTGGCATTTTGAGAGGAGGTCAAGGATGAAAGGCATTTTCCGGAACGCCGGATTATATATAATTCTCATCCTTATATCCGTCGGGGTCCTGAGCTTGGTCCTCAACCCCATGGCGGAAACGGACCAGCTGAGCTATACCGAGTATGAGCAAAAGCTGGCCGATGGCGAGATCGCGGAAGTAACGGTTCGGGAAGAGGGCCGTTCTTATTACATCGAGGGAAAATACAAGGAACAGGACAAGACCTTTACCACCAACGGCCCCTACGGTGAAGGAAGTCCGGTTGTCCAAGATCTGAAAGAGGCAGGGGTAAAGGTCAACTATGAAAAAGCCAAAGGGGACTCCCTCTGGCTGACGATGTTCACCACATTTATTCCTTTCCTGATCATCCTCCTGCTGTTTTTCTATCTGCTCAGCCAAGCGCAAGGCGGCGGCAACCGCGTCATGAACTTTGGCAAGAGCAAGGCGAAGATGTACAACGAAGAGAAAAAGAAAGTCACCTTCGACGATGTGGCCGGAGCCGACGAGGAGAAGGCGGAACTGGTGGAAGTGGTGGACTTTCTGAAGGACCACCGCAAGTTCTCCACCGTGGGTGCACGCATTCCCAAAGGGGTGCTCCTGTTCGGCCCTCCCGGAACGGGTAAAACGCTGTTGGCCCGGGCGGTGGCCGGTGAAGCCGGTGTGCCCTTCTTCAGCATCAGCGGTTCCGATTTTGTGGAGATGTTTGTCGGGGTGGGGGCTTCCCGAGTGCGGGACTTGTTTGAACAAGCCAAGAAGAACGCACCCTGCATTATTTTCATCGACGAGATCGATGCGGTGGGCCGCCAGCGTGGAGCAGGCCTCGGCGGCGGCCATGACGAGCGGGAACAGACGTTGAACCAGCTGCTGGTGGAAATGGACGGGTTTGGCGCCAATGAAGGGATTATTATGATTGCCGCCACCAACCGTCCCGACATTTTGGATCCGGCGCTTTTGCGTCCGGGTCGTTTCGACCGCCAGATCACGGTGAACCGCCCCGATGTCAAAGGCCGGGAAGCCGTCCTCCATGTGCATGCCCGCAACAAGCCGCTGGCTGATGATGTCAAGCTGGATGTGATTGCCCAGCGCACCACCGGCTTTACCGGAGCCGATCTGGAGAACCTTCTGAACGAAGCGGCGTTGTTGGCTGCCCGCCGGGATCAGAAAACGATCACCATGGCGGAAGTGGACGAAGCCATCGACCGGGTGATCGCCGGACCGGAGAAGAAAAGCCGGGTGATCAGTGAAAAAGAGAAAAAGACGATCGCTTATCATGAAGCGGGCCATACTATCGTCGGTTACTACCTGGAGCATGCCGACACGGTTCACAAGGTGACCGTTGTTCCTCGCGGGCAGGCCGGAGGTTACGTGGTGATGCTGCCCAAGGAAGACCGTTTCCTGATGACCAAACAAGAACTGCTGGATCGAGTGACCGGATTGCTGGGGGGACGTGCGGCGGAGGAAGTCGCCTTTGGTGAAATCAGTACCGGTGCTCACAACGATTTTGAAAAAGCTACCGGGATTGTGCGACGCATGATCACCGAGTTCGGGATGAGCAAACGCCTGGCCCCGATGCAGTTTGGCCGCAGCCAAGGGCAGGTGTTCTTGGGTCGCGATCTGGGTCATGAGCAAAACTACAGCGATGCGATCGCTTACGAGATTGATCAGGAGATGCAGGAGTTGGTCAACGACTCTTATACCCGTGCCAAAAATTTGCTGGAGGAAAAGCGGGATAAGATGGAACTGATCGCCCAAACCTTGCTGGTAAAAGAGACCCTGGATGCCGATGAGATCAAGCAGCTGCTGGAAAATGGCAAGCTGGATAAACCGGTGAAACCGGAAGTATCGGTCAATATCCAAGGCAAGGACGAAGAGAAGGCCGAACCGGAAGAAGCCTCCGATCAAACGGATAAAGCGGACCATCCATCTCCGGAGAAAAAAGAAGACGGGGATGATAAACCCTCCACTTAATAAGGGTCTCCATAACGAGAGTGACATGGATAAGGAAAACCCGGTGAACATACAGTTCGCCGGGTTTTTCGCGCAGACATTGACTTTCCCTCTTTTATTGTCGGTAAAAAATTATACACAATTCCGATAATGGATCGCAAACCAGGCTGAAGACTACCGCTTCTTTGTGATAAGATGCCTATGGAGTGCTTTGCGGAAAATGACGGAACCGTCCCTTGTGCATGCTAAAGAAGACCACCCGACGGGGAGAGTGAAGAGGGAAGTGAAGACGACCAAAACGATTCCCAGTGATATCGAGATCGCCCGGCAAGCGGACAAAAAGCCGATCCGAGAAGTGGCGTCCCAATTGGGATTGGGCGAAAGCGATCTGGAGTTGTACGGCAACGACAAAGCCAAAATCCCCCCTCATGTTTGGAAGCGGATTCAAAACCGCCCCGATGGCAAATTGGTGTTGGTGACAGCCATCAGCCCCACTCCGGCGGGAGAAGGGAAATCCACCGTCACCGTTGGATTGGGTCAGGCCCTCAACCGAGTGGGAAAAAAGGCGACCGTCGCCCTGCGCGAACCTTCCCTCGGCCCCGTCATGGGAATCAAAGGGGGAGCCGCTGGTGGGGGGTATTCCCAGGTGTTGCCGATGGAGGATATCAATCTGCATTTTACCGGGGACTTTCACGCGGTTACTTCGGCTCACAATTCTATCGCGGCGATGATCGACAATCACATTTTCCGAGACAACACCCTTTCGATTGACCCGCGGCGGATCGTCTGGAAACGGGTGCTGGACTTAAATGACCGCGCCCTCCGGCATGTGGTGGTGGGATTGGGGGGCAAAACCAACGGGATGCCCCGGGAGGACGGGTTTGACATTACCGTGGCATCCGAGCTGATGGCGATCCTGTGTCTGGCGCGGGATCTGAAGGATTTAAAGGAACGGATCGGCCGTATCGTCATCGCATACCGGCTTGATGGTTCGCCCGTTACGGTGGCGGATCTGGGGGTGGAGGGGGCGGTCGCGTTGCTGTTGAAAGATGCGGTCAAGCCCAATCTGGTGCAAACCCTGGAAAACACCCCTGCTTTTATTCACGGAGGTCCCTTCGCCAACATCGCCCATGGTTGCAATTCACTGGCGGCCACCCGTCACGCCCTGAAATTGTCGGAGTACACGGTGACGGAAGCCGGTTTCGGGGCGGATCTGGGTGCGGAAAAATTTATCCATATCAAAAGTCGCATGGGAGGGATTCAACCGGATGTGGCGGTAATCGTCGCCACGGTTCGCGCCTTGAAGATGCACGGGGGTGTGTCCCGGGATCGGCTGAATGAGTCGGATCCCGATGCGGTGACGCGGGGATTGGCCAACCTTTCCCGCCATGTGGATACGATGCGGGCCTTTGGTTTGGCTCATGTGGTAGCTCTCAACCTGTTCGCTGTCGATACCGAAGCCGAGTGGCGCCGGGTGGAGGATTGGTGTGCCCGTGAGCAGGTTCCTTTCGCCTTGACACGGGTATGGGAGCAAGGGGGGGCCGGCGGAGAGGACTTGGCCCGCTACGTGGTACAGTTGGCGGAAGCGGGCTCTTCCAACCTTCGTACCCTGTATGAGACAGACCAGCCGATCCGGGCTAAAATCGCCGCCATCGCCCAAAAAGTATACGGAGCGGAACGAGTGGAGTACTCCAAACAGGCGGAAAAACAAATCGCCGAGTGTGAAAAATGGGGCTGGCACGAGCTTCCCATCTGTATGGCCAAGACACAATATTCCCTCACCGATGACCCTGCCCTGTTCGGACGGCCGGAGGCGTTTACCCTCCACATCCGGGAAATCCGTCCCGCGGTAGGAGCCGGTTTTCTCGTAGCCCTCACCGGGAACATGCTGACCATGCCGGGCCTTCCCAAACAGCCGGCCGCCCTTCGCATGGATGTGGATCAGGACGGTAGGGTCTATGGTTTGTTCTAGGGATACTACTGGAACAATCTGTCAGGTAAGATCCCGGAGCCAAAGACCATACCACTACGGAAAAACGAATGATCGGACAGTCTTTCTCCTTTCGGAAAATAGATTAGGCTGGTAATCATTTTTCCGCGAGAAAAAGGGAGGGTTGGTATGGCTGGCGGAGAGCCTTTGCACTCACAGAGCACAAGTCTCGCCTGGGTCACTTTCGTTCCCCGGTCTCGCTATGCGCTTTTTGCAACGAAACGCAGACAGCCATACCAACCCGGGATGTCGCCCTATGGATTGTTCAGACACGCTCTAGACAAGCGTTAGTTCCCTGATGGGCACTTAGTTGCAGTCCACGATGGGCATTGCTATCATGGGAATGGACTTTTCCCGAAAAGCAGGTGGTTTATCCGATGTTGATGGTAATGGATGTGGGCAACACCCATATTGTGCTGGGTGTGTATGAGAGAGATCGGTTGATCCACCACTGGCGGATCCATACAGATCGAAGTTCCACTGAAGACGAATACGGTATGCGCCTGAAAAGCTTATTTGAACATGTATCCCTCCGGATGGATGCGATTGACGGGGTCATCATCTGTTCAGTGGTGCCGCCCCTCACCCATGTCTTAAAGATGCTGGCGATCAAGTACTTTCAAATCACCCCGGTCATTGTCGGTCCCGGTGTGAAAACGGGACTAAACATCCAGTACGAAAATCCGCGTGAGGTTGGGGCGGACCGGATCGCCAACGCGGTCGCCGCCCTGGACCGGTACGGCCCTCCGGTGATCATGGTCGATTTCGGAACAGCGACCACCTTTTGCTTTGTCAATGAAGAGGGGCATTATGTAGGCGGGGCCATTACCCCCGGCATCGGCATCTCCACCGAAGCCTTGTACCAGCGGGCGTCCCAGCTGACTCGGGTGGAAGTCGTCAATCCGGGGAACGTGGTGGGCAGAAATACGGTTAAAGCAGTCCAGGCCGGCGTATTTTATGGATATGTCGGCGTGGTGGACGGAATCGTTACCCGTATGAAACGGGAACTTTCCCAACCGCCCACTGTGGTGGCCACCGGCGGACTGGCGGAATTGATCTGCAAAGAGACGTCCACCATCGACGAGGTGGACCCCCTCTTGACTCTGGCCGGTCTCAAATTGATTTACGAACGGAATCAGTGAGAACCCGGCAGAGTGGGTGAAATTGGAGGAATGGCACATGACTGAATCTCGGGATTATGCAATCCGCGTGACGGCATTGGAGGGCCAGGTGCGGGGATTTGCCGCCGTCACCACGGAATTGGTGGGGGATATGCAGGCGAGGCATCACACATGGCCTGTCGTCAGTGCTGCCCTGGGTCGGACAGCGACGGCAGCGGCCATGATGGGAATGATGATGAAAAATGACCGGGACCGCCTCACCATCCAGGTACAGGGGGATGGTCCCATCGGCCAGGTGGTGGTGGATGCCGATGCTCACGGCCATGTGCGGGGATATGTCTCCAACCCTGCCGTCGATCTGCCTCTCAACGCGGTGGGGAAGCTGGACGTGGCGGGAGCCGTCGGTGCCGGTACCCTGAATGTGGTGAAGGATCTCGGATTAAAGGAGCCCTACCGCGGCAGCGTCCGTCTCGTTTCGGGCGAGTTGGGGGATGACTTTACTTACTATCTGACCGTATCCGAACAGGTCCCCTCCTCGGTGGGAGTGGGGGTATTGGTGGACCGGGACGCCACCATCCTGGCCTCGGGCGGTTTCATCATCCAGGTGATGCCCGAAGCGGATAACGCCATCATCGGTCAATTGGAAAACCGGATCGCCCATATGCCAGCACTGACGAAGCTGCTGCAAAAGGGGGCGACCCCGGAAGATCTGTTGTCGCGGATTCTGGGAGATGACATGCGCGTCAACGCCCGCCAACCCCTCGCTTTTCAATGCGAGTGTTCCAAGGAACGGATTCACCAGACCTTGATCAGTCTGGGGCGGGAGGAGATTGCCAACATCATCCGTGAACAGGGGGAGGCGGAAGTGATCTGCCACTTCTGCAACGAGGCATACCGGATTCCCAGAGCAGAATTGGAAACGCTTTTGGAAGAAGCAAAATGACGGATGCAAACCGACAAACAGACCTGGTGTATGTTACCGGGTCTGTTTGTCATCGGTTTGAAAAAAGTGAATTGACAAAAACCAAGTAAGTTGGTAGGATAAGACCATAAAACCCTACTAACTTGCTTGGGAATGGGAGGAAAACGGAATCATGCGTGTAGCAAATAACATTTTGGAATTGATTGCCCAGACTCCCCTCGTGAAATTGAACCGGATTGTGGGCAAGAGTGACGCCGATGTCTACTTAAAGTTAGAATTTTTCAACCCAGGGAGCAGCGTAAAGGACCGGATCGCCCTCAGCATGGTCGAAGATGCGGAAGAACGCGGTTTGCTGAAACCGGGTTCCACCATTTTGGAACCGACCAGCGGCAACACCGGGATCGGGCTGGCCATGGTGGCTGCGGCCAAAGGGTACCGGGCCCTGTTGGTGATGCCGGACACGATGAGCCTGGAGCGGCGCAATCTCCTGCGTGCTTACGGGGCAGAGCTGGTTCTTACCCCCGGTGCCGAAGGGATGAAAGGGGCGATCGCCAAAGCGGAAGAGATCGCCAAGGAAAACCCGGACTACTTCATGCCGCAACAGTTTAAAAACCAGGCCAACGTCAAAATCCACCGGGAAACCACCGGGCCGGAACTGCTGGAACAGATGGACGGCAAGATTGACGCCTTTGTTTCCGGGATCGGTACCGGCGGCACCATCACCGGTGCGGGCCGGGTGCTGAAAGACCACAACCCGGACACCCATATCGTCGCTGTCGAACCGGCTGCTTCCCCGGTCCTCTCCGGCGGAAAGCCCGGCCCTCATAAAATCCAAGGGATCGGTGCCGGCTTTGCTCCCGATATTCTGGATACGGAGATTTACGATGAAGTCATCACCGTGGACAACGAGGAAGCTTTTGAGTGGTCCCGCCGGATGGCCAAAGAAGAGGGCATCCTGGGCGGCATCTCCTCCGGCGCCGCCGTGGCCGCCGCGGTCAAAGTGGCCCGCCGCCTGGGTGAAGGCAAGCGCGTAGTCGCCGTCATCCCCAGCAACGGCGAACGCTACCTCACCACGGCACTGTTTAACTTTGAACAAGAGTAATGTCGGATTCAACGGCCCCTGCGGGGGCTTTTTTATATAGGCATGAGAGAACAGGAGTCGGCCTTCTTCCGTTACGGAATCCGTACACATGAGAGGGTTCCGGTTGATCCTTGTATCCATACGGGTAACACTCATCCTACCAAATCCAACGATTCCCCGCCATGGCCGGGGAAAACCGGTTTTCCCCACCTTTCTTCCCAAGCAAAATTGTTGTAAACTGATGGGAGAACTTCGCCGGGGTCTTGTCCGCGGGAAAGCGACTAGTGGAGGGAGGCTTGGTTTTCCGGCGGAGTCGACTCTGCCACGCATAGCGAGACCTGGGAACGTAAAGTGACCAAGGCGAGACTTGTGCTCTATGAGTGCATGGAGCGAAGACGGAAAACCAAGCCGACCGACCCGTCAACGTCATGAATCAAGAAAACAGATCAGAGTCCCTGATGGGGCACGAGGTCTTGGTCCGCTCAACTCCTCCGTAAGCGGGGATCATGTACAGTGGGTGGACCCATCCTGATCAGTCGAGTGGAGACGAGAAGAGAGGAGACGAGAAGTATGATATTGGTGATCGATAACTACGACAGTTTCACCTACAACTTGGTGCAATACCTGGGCGAGCTGGGGGAAGAGGTCGAAGTGTTTCGCAACGACCGCATCACCCTGGAGGAGATTGAAGCGAAGCAGCCGGAAGCCCTTTTAATTTCCCCCGGACCGGGCAACCCCGATGAGGCCGGCATCAGCTTGGCCGTCGTGCGCCGGTTTGCGGGACACATTCCCATTTTGGGTGTTTGCCTGGGACACCAGACCATCGCCCAGGCATTCGGCGGCCGCATCGTACGCGCATCCCGTCTGATGCACGGCAAGACATCCCTGGTGCACCACGATTCCAAAACCATGTTTCGGGGATTACCGTCCCCTTTGAATGTAAACCGATACCACTCCCTGATCGTCGATCGCGACTTGCTTCCGGACTGCCTGGAAATCAGCGCGAAAACGGAGGAAGGGGAGATTATGGCCTTGCGCCACCGTCAGTTGCCGGTGGAAGGGGTGCAATTCCATCCGGAATCGATCCTGACGGAATCCGGCAAACCGATGTTGGCCCGCTTTTTGGAGAGCCACCGGCCCAGTGCCGCCCCGGCCGGTTGACATCACTACGAAAAGGAGCTGCCCGTTATGACCCTGCAAACTACGTATCGTCCAAGCACCCACCGGGGGCCGTTGCGGGTGGGCCCCTACCGGTTGCCCCTTCATGAGCGTACCCTGGTGATGGGCATCCTGAACGTCACCCCCGATTCCTTTTCCGACGGGGGAGAGTACAACCGTGTCGACCGGGCGGTGGCCCATGCACGCCAGATGGCGGCCGAAGGAGCCGATCTCATCGACGTGGGCGGGGAATCCACCCGCCCCCAAGCGGTTCCGGTCTCCCAGGATGAGGAGCTCTCCCGAGTGATCCCTATCATCCAGGCGCTGGCTCCGGTGATGGACCGTCCGCTCTCGATTGATACCTATAAAGCCGAGGTTGCTTGGCAAGCGATTCAGGCGGGTGCTCACCTCATCAATGATGTATGGGGGTTTAAGAAAGATCCGGATATGGCCCGGGTGGCGGCGGAATGGGATGTGCCTGTCATCCTGATGCACAACCGGGAAGAGGCCGTCTACACCGATCTGATCGCCGACATCCGCCGCGATTTGCTGGAGAGCGTCGCGATCGCCAAAGCCGCCGGGGTAAAGGAAGAGCGTATCATTCTGGATCCGGGAATTGGCTTCGGCAAGCGTTATGAGGACAATCTGAAGGTGATGGCCCATCTGGAGGAGATCGTGGATCTGGGTTACCCGGTGCTGCTGGGTACCAGCCGGAAGTCGATGGTGGGGATCGCACTGGATCTGCCCGTGGAGGAACGGGTGGAAGGAACCGGGGCTACCGTCACCCTGGGGATCGCTAAAGGATGCGGGATTGTCCGTGTTCATGACGTTCGCGCGATGGTCCGGGTGGCTCGGATGACGGATGCGATGGTCCGGGCGCGGGCTTAAGGAGGGGGTTCCTTGGATACCATCTTTTTTGAACAGATGGCGTTTTACGCGTATCACGGAGCCTTTGCCGAGGAAAACAAACTGGGCCAGCGCTTTCTGGTCGACCTGGAGCTGAAGCTGGATTTATCGGACGCCGCCCGAAACGATGATCTGGAGAAGACCATCGATTACGGCCTCGTCTATCAGGCGGTAAAAGCGGAAGTGGAAGAACAGACCTACGCCTTGGTGGAGGCGGTGGCGGAACGGGTGGCGGATCGCCTTCTGTCTGATTTTCTCCTGCTGGAAGAAGTCAGAGTGAAGGTGACCAAACCGGATCCCCCCATTCCCGGCCACTATCGTGCGGTCGGGGTGGAATTATACCGGAGGCGCTCATGACCCGCGCGTTTATCGGCTTGGGCACCAATTTAGGGGAGCGGACGGCCAACCTGAAGGAAGCGTTGACACGCCTGGACCGGCAGGAGGGGATCCGGGTGGTCCGGGTGTCCCGCATATACGAAACCAAGCCGGTGGGCCTGTTGGAGCAGCCGGACTTTCTCAACCGATGTGCGGAAGTGGAGACTTCTCTCTCTCCTGCGGAATTATTGGCTGCGATGTTGAGAGTGGAACGGGATCTGCACCGAGTGCGGACGATCCGATGGGGGCCGCGGACGATTGATTTGGACTTGTTGCTGATGGGGGATCAGGTGATCCGGGAACCGTCTCTGACCGTTCCCCATCCGCGCATGACGGAACGTGCCTTTGTCCTGATTCCGCTTAAGGAAATCGCAAGCGATGTGGTGATACCGCCCACCGGACGGACCGTGGGCCAATGGGCGGAGGAAGTGCCCGACAGGGATCACGTGCGACCGATCTCCTGTGACGGGCAGACAGAAAAAAACGATTCCAGACGGGGAGGGGTGATACCATGACGAAAACCTTAAAAATCGGGCCGGTAGAAACGGCCAACAACGTGGTGCTGGCTCCGATGGCTGGCGTTTGCAACCCGGCCTTCCGCCTGATTGCCAAGGAATTCGGCTGCGGGTTGGTCTGTGCCGAGATGGTGAGCGACCGCGCCATCTTAAACGGCAACCAGCGCACCCAGCAGATGCTGTACGTGGATGAGCGGGAAAAACCCCTCAGCTTACAGATCGTCGGCGGGGATCGGGAGACGCTGGTGGAGGCCGCCAAAATCGTCGATCAGCAGACCAACGCCGATATTATCGATATCAACATGGGTTGCCCGGTGCCCAAGGTGACCAAGTGCGAGGCGGGAGCCCGTCTGCTGTTGGACCCCGGCAAAATTGAGACGATCGTCTCCGCTGTGGTGGCGGCGGTGAGCAAACCGGTGACGGTGAAGATGCGGATCGGCTGGGATGATGAACACATCTACGCCGTCGAAAACGCCAAGGCGGTGGAACGGGCCGGCGGTCAAGCCGTAGCCGTCCACGGGCGCACCCGGGTGCAGATGTATACGGGTAAAGCGGACTGGGACATCATCCGACAGGTGAAGGAAGCCGTCGACATCCCCGTGATCGGCAACGGCGATGTCGCAAGTCCCGAAGACGCCAAGCGGATGCTGGAGTTGACCGGCTGCGACGGCGTCATGATCGGCCGAGCCGCTCTGGGCAATCCGTGGATGCTGTATCGGACCGTTCACTATCTGACGACCGGTGAACTGCTGCCGGAGCCAAAGCCGCGGGAGAAGATCGAGATCGCCCTGGTGCACATGGATCGCCTGATCCGGCTGCGGGGGGAAGAAGTGGCCGTCCGCGAGATGCGCAAGCACGCCGCCTGGTACCTGCGCGGCATGCGCGGCGCCGCCAAGATCAAGGATCGGGTCAACGAGCAGGTGAGCCGTGACGGAATGACCGAGGTGCTGCTGGGCTTTATCGAGGAGCTGGAAGCCCGCGAAGGCAAACGGGTCATCCCCGCCTGATGACAGATCTTTCAGTCCGAGGAATTTCTTGTGAATGGATGTACTCAATGGGTTTGTCCAATCAAGTAAAACGGCGCTTAAAAACGGGTTCGAATGTGCTCTAAGAGCCGATATGGTTAGAAAGCGGGGAGGGTGGTGGGGTGTCGCAGATCCTTTGCACTCACAGAGCACAAGTCTCGCCTGGGTCACTTCGCTCCCGGTCTCGCTATGCGCTTTTTGCAAGAGATCGGAGACGCCCTACCACCCGGCCGCCCACTCCAATCAAAAGGAAGAACAAAGCTGCCCATAGGGGCTTAGGATATGCCCTTGGGACCCGTTTCCAGTCTTATTCTATCTATTATTCAGTTTGCGTAAGCCAGGCTTTGAGGCCGTTCTGAGGAGTGATCGTGGATCATGAGCGATGAAGCGCGCGTGGACGCGCAGCCAGAAGAACAAAACGAGCTGTTGCGGATCCGGCGGGAGAAGATGGATTCCCTGCGAGAGCGGGGCATCGATCCCTTCGGCCGCAAATTTGAACGGTCCCATACCGCCCGGGAGATCCTGGATGCCTTTGATGCGTTCTCCAAAGAGGAGATCGAAGAAAAAGGCCAGTCCGTCGTGATTGCCGGCCGCCTGGTGGCCAAGCGGAAGCAGGGGAAGGCTTCTTTTGCCCACCTGCAGGATCAGAGCGGACGCATCCAGATCTACGTCCGGAAGGATCAGGTCGGGGAGGAGCAATACGAAACCTTCACCACCGCCGATCTGGGGGACTGGCTGGGGATTTCCGGCACCGTCTTTAAAACCAACCGCGGCGAAACCAGTGTCAAGGCGGCGTCCGTCACCTTCCTGTCCAAGTCGCTGCGTCCCCTGCCGGAGAAATTCCACGGACTGAAGGATGTGGAATTGCGTTACCGCAAACGGTATCTCGACCTGATCATGAATCCGGATGTAAAGGAGACCTTCGTCGCCCGCAGCCGGATCATCAGTACTCTGCGCCGTTGGCTGGATGATCAGGGTTATCTGGAAGTGGAGACGCCTACCCTTCACACGATTCCCGGCGGGGCGGCGGCCCGTCCCTTTATCACCCACCATAACGCGCTGGACCGGGAATTGTTTATGCGGATTGCGATTGAGCTTCATCTGAAGCGCCTGATTGTGGGCGGAATCGAGAAGGTGTACGAGATTGGGCGGGTTTACCGCAACGAAGGGATCTCCACCCGCCACAATCCGGAGTTCACCATGATGGAGCTGTATGAAGCCTACGCCGATTTTGAGGACATCATGGATTTGACCGAGCGCATGATCACCCATGCAGCCCGGGAAGTGAAAGGGACCACCACGTTATCCTACGGCGATCATGTGGTGGAACTGGGACAACCCTGGGCGCGCAGGCACATGGTGGACCTGGTGAAAGAACACACCGGCGTCGACTTCTGGCGGCAGATGAGCGATGAAGAGGCCCATGCCCTCGCTGAGGAACACGGCGTGGACGTGAAACCGTCCATGACGTTCGGCCATATCGTCAATGAATTTTTTGAGCAAAAGGTGGAGGAACACCTGATTCAGCCCACCTTTGTCTATGGTCACCCGGTGGCGATCTCCCCGCTGGCCAAGAAGAATGACGACGATCCCCGCTTCACTGATCGCTTTGAGTTATTTATCGTCGGTCGGGAGCATGCCAATGCATTCACTGAGCTGAACGACCCCGTGGACCAACGGGAGCGCTTTGAAGCCCAGGTGAAGGAGAAGGCCCAAGGGAACGATGAGGCCCATCCCATGGATGAAGATTTCCTGGAAGCGCTGGAATACGGGATGCCTCCCACCGGCGGTCTCGGGATCGGGATTGACCGGTTGGTGATGCTGTTCACAGACAGTCCCTCCATTCGTGATGTCCTGTTGTTCCCGGTGATGCGGGATCAAGGCTGAGAAGGCCGCAGCTGGACATCGGTTCGACAACGCCCCTCGTCACCCATGCGGGGGGCTTTTCTCTCCCGTTGACAGCATGAAAATTCGGACGACCGACTGGACAAAAAAGCGGGGTTTGAGGAAGGGGGATGCGGGTGGTGGTCGAAGGGGTACTCGCTTTCTTCATGACTGGTGGGTTAATCGGTTATCTGGGGTTGGAGGGAAGGGCGAGCGGGGCGGTGCGGCGAGTGTGCCTGACCGTCTCCTTGGTCGGTGTAGTCCTGGGGATCTTGTGGTCCCCGCGCTTTTTGATTTATGTAGGGGCGGCGGCATTTTTCGGAGGAATCATCACGTACTCCCGGATTGCCGGTGATGAAGAAGAGACCGCCTCGATGGAATTGGAGAGACGCAAAATGGTATCAAAAGGGAGCGTTCCTTATCGGTGACGCTCCCTTTTGACGTCTCGCAGCCGGTCGGGGAAATTGGTGCAGATGGCATCCACGCCCCAGTCCATCAATTGGCGCATCTTCTTTTTGCGGTTGACCGTATAGGCATGGATCCGCAATCCTTCGCGGTGGGCGCGCCGGATGTCGTCCCGCTCCATCCGCCGTTGATGATAACCGATGGCGTCGGCATAATCGGCGATTTGCTGTAGCCCGGGGCGGGAGAGGGAGCCCGCTTCCCGGAAGTGGATCAGCTGAACCAGCGTGAGCCGGGGGTGGGACTGCCGGATTCGTTTTAACACATGGGGATCAAAGGACTGGATCATGACCCGTTCCGGCTGGTGACGGGGGAGCAACCCGTGTCGTTTCAACGTATCCAGCACCTGTTTTTCCACCCCGACGGGCAACCCTTCCTTGATCTCGATACAAAAACGGCCCTGTTTTCCCTGGGAAAGCAGCACTTCCTCCAGGGTAGGGATGCGGGCTCCCCGATACGAAACCGTCTGCTTTGGATGGGTGGCGTCAAACCAGGAGCCGGCATCCAGCCGTTTCAACTGGCTCAGGGTGAGATTTTTTACCGCTCCTTGCCCATTGGTGGTTCGGTTTACGCTCTTGTCGTGGATCACCGCCAACTCCCCGTCCCGGGTTTGGTGCACATCCAACTCGATCCAATCGGCTCCCATGCGGTTTGCCAGGCGGAAAGCGGGCAGTGTCGATTCCGGTGCATGCCCGGAAGCTCCCCGGTGGGCGATGTTTTCAGTCGCGGGTGAAGAAGGGAGAGCGACCGCCTCGGCCGGTGCGGGCGTAAGTACGCCCCATCCCCCCTTTACTGCCACTACTGCCGCCGTGATCCACAGCAGTCCCTTCCATCCCCGGTTTCCGCCGTTTGTTTTCATGCGTTCCGATTCCTCCCATCGTCTGTCTTCCCGCTTAGGATGTACGGGCTTTTTTCATTTATGTGGAGTGGCAGGATCTCGCCTGTTTACATAGAATTGTAATAATACGAATATTTCCAATCGTTTATCTGCGATTCATAGTGGATCTCCATCCAGGAGATTTGGGACATTCACAGGGTCTGTCTGATGATTTGGTTCAGACACGCCCTAATCAAAGGGAGCGATGACATGGGTAAAGGAAAGCGCATGGCTGGTTGGTCGCTGGTCTTGTTGTTGGTTTTTTCACTGGCGCTGCCCGGTGTCTCCGTTGCCGAGGGAACGATGCCCCCCTCAGGGGACAAACAGGTGGACGTGGGGCGAAACGGCATGGTGGTGACCGCTACTGAGGAAGCCTCCCGTGTAGGAGCCCATGTGCTGCGTAAAGGCGGAAACGCGGTGGATGCCGCCGTCGCCATCCAGTTTGCGCTGCAAGTGTCAGAGCCGATGATGTCCGGCATCGGCGGGGGCGGATTTATGATGGTTTACGAGAAAAGGAGGGACCGCGTCACCATCATCGACAGCCGCGAGCGCGCCCCGGCGGGGGCGACTCCCGACATGTTCCTGGATGAAAACGGGCGCATCATTCCCTTTGCCGTCCGATCCACACACGGCAACGCCGTCGGCGTGCCCGGCACCCTGATGGGACTGGATACGGCCCTGAAGCGGTGGGGGACTCGGCCCATGGCCGAGTTGATCCAGCCCTCCATCCGCATGGCGGACAGAGGTGTGCGGGTCAACCGCGTGCTGGCCCAGGCGATCCAGGACCACCAGGAAAAATTGTCCCGCACCCCGGCCAAAGACGTCTTTCTGCCTGACGGGGAGCCCTTACAAGAAGGGGACCGGCTGGTGCAAAAAGATCTGGCCAAAACCTTCCGCACGATCCAGTGGTATGGACCGAGTGTTTTCTACCGCGGAAAGATCGGGGCGAAAATCGCCGATACCGTCCAGGAGTACGGCGGCACCATGACCCGGGCCGACCTGGCCCGCTATCGCCTCACCATCGATGAACCGGTGCGCGGCAGCTTCCAGGGATACGAGATCGTCACCATGCCTCCGCCCAGCTCCGGCGGCATTACGGCCCTCCAGATCCTGACCATGCTGGAGGATCAACACATCGGCCAATACGACGTCCGCTCCCCGGAAAAATATCATCTCTTTGCCGAGGCCAGCCGCCTGGCCTACGCCGACCGTGGAACCTACATCGGGGATCCCGCCTTCGTCACCGTCCCCCAGCGCGGCATGCTCCACCCCGACTACTTACGGGAGCGGTCCGCCCTCATCGATCGGGAGCAGGCCAATCCCCACGTAGAGCCGGGAGACCCCTGGGCGTATCAGGGCGGCTCTGCCACAGGGGAAGCCACTCGGCAAGAGGATGACCGGCCCGGCGGCGAAACCACCCACTTCACCGTCGCCGACCGCTGGGGCAACCTGGTCTCCTACACCACCACCATCGAGCAGCTCTTCGGCACCGGCATCATGGTACCCGGCACCGGCATCCTGCTGAACAACGAGCTGACCGACTTTGACGCCCGCCCCGGCGGCCCCAACGAAGTCCAGCCCGGCAAACGGCCCATGAGTTCCATGACCCCCACCATCGTCTTTCAGGGCGGCAACCCCGTCATGACCGTCGGTTCCCCGGGCGGCCCCACCATCATCGCCTCCGTCGCCCAGACGATCCTAAACGTCCTGGAATACGACATGGCCTTAAAAGACGCCATCGAGGAACCCCGCATCTACACCAACGCCTATCCCAACATCCGCTGGGAGCCCGGCATCCCCGATGACGTTCGCGCCGACCTGGAAGCCCGCGGCCACCGCTTCGAAGCCGCTCCTCGGGACATCGGCAACGTCAACGCCATCTGGATCGACCCCGCCACTGGCCTCTACCACGGCGCGGCCGACTCCACCCGGGAAGGCGTAGCAATCGGGATCGGGGGGAAACGGCCGAGGAGATGAGAATGGAGGAAGCCACCCAACCGGGTGGCTTTCGCTATGAAGTTATGAATGGAAGCAGAGAATGAAAAATGCACTACCTATTTATAAAAGGGACTGGCTTCACTTTATGATTAGGTACCTGGAATATGTGAAAAGATATGATTCGAATAGAAACCGCTGACATTTTTCTTTTTAATGATAGTCTATTGGTCCTAATTTTCATTTTCCCTCTTGCTTTTTCCAGTTGATTGGGAATATAATTGCCTGTGTAATAAGCAATGGTTTCCAAAAATGTGACGCAACCAAAGGATGAACGAACTTGGCGGAACACGTATTATATTGGATTCTCATCGGACTATTAATTGCAGCAACCGTTACCGATTTGAGAGAGAGACTCATCTACGACCGCTTTGTCTTAATCGGAGTGGCCGCCGCAGTAATCATCCGAATGTTTCACCGCCCGGAACCCTGGTGGAACTACATATTGACCGGAGTCATCGTGCTCATCGTGTTAACAGTCATCGCAGCTTTGACAAACGAACGTTCCATCGGCGGCGGAGATGTAAAGCTGTTCGCTATGATCGGGTTGGCGGTGGGATGGGAGCCGTTTTTGTCGATCTTTTTGTTGTCTCATGTGTTGGCGGCGGTTGTGGTGTTTGGCGTGAAGCTTTTCCGGTGGTCCAGTGTAGGCAAGCATACCGAATTTCCGTTTGCCCCGTTTATATTGGCGGCAGTTTTAGTGGTTTACTGGTTTCAGTGATATTACAGGGGTGTTCATTTAGAAATATTGGGTTTGCTCATTGCTTTGCACTGTTGTAGCTTCTGATAATCTAATATTTCAAATTGAATCTCTGTATTTACAAATCCTTATGATAAGCAGGTGTCCAAAAGAATGCAAGACGCAAAGCGCAGAGCCATCATTTTTCTCATATTAGCACTGGGTTTAGCGGCGATCGCGGGCTTTATGTTCATGCAAAAGGTGAGTGCGGTCGATTCACGACTGGGGAACCACGCAACAGTGTATGTGGCGGCGAAGGACATTTCGTCCAGGGAGCCTTTATCCTCAGAACACTTCAAAGAGGTGAAAGTCCCTGTCCAATATGTTCAGGAATCGGCTGTAACCGATTTGAATCAGATTCAATTGGGGGATTACCCCTACTCCATTGATCGCTTAATTTCGATTTCTCCTATGGAAGAAGGAGACTTGCTTACCCGAAATATTTTAAAATCACAGTCGTTCCTAACAGCCAATGATAAACGGATGGTAACGCTGGCTCAGTCGGACCGTGTGAAGTTTGATGGATCACTAGAAGTGAACGACCGCGTTGATATTGTCGTTTCAAACAGAAGTAACGGTAATGTAAAAACCAGTGTTTTTATGAGAGATGTTCCGGTAGTGGCCATGACAGGGGATGGGAAAGGGATCGGGCTGGAGATGACCCTTAAAGAAGCCGAGAAGCTGATTCATGAAGAAAACTTTGCTGTATCCATCCGTGTCTTAAAAGCTCCCAGCGAAGGGTCGAAGAAAAGGAGATCTTCCGATCAAGAGAAAGAAGGAAATGAACAGCAAGGAGCACCTCCATCCACTGAGGATGGCAGCCAACAAAATGAGAATCACCCTCACACCTCTCCTTCTGATGAAGGGGATACCGTTGACCCCAATAATTCAAATGGAGAAAATCAAGATTCCGGTTTGTAACGAGACCATGAAGTAGGAGGTTGGACCGTTTCATGCCAGTTCAACATAAACTTCTCATCGTCAGTGAAGATAAGAATCAAGCAGAAGATTTACGTTCCAAAGTGGCTACCAAGTTTCCTAAGAACCATTGTCTGGAGTCAAGTGAAGTGCGAAAAGAAATCGTTCGATTAAAACCAGACATCGTCGTGTTGCATGAACAAAAAAGCGGGAACAGCGTTCAACTGATTCCGTATATATCCCGAGAGGTTCCCGACGCTTTGATCGTATACTTGACGGAACGGCGAGACCCTTTACGTACAAGGGATGTGAACCGGGCGGGAGCATTCGACATCTTATTTTTGCCGGAAGAAATACAAGCGCTGGAAGACGTATTGGGCAGAGCGGTCCGTGCCTTAGAGAGTCAAAGTGTGAAAGATGAAGCAGCTGCCAGCTTTTCCTGGGCACAAGGAAAGGTGATGGCTTTTTACAGCGGAAAAGGGGGACAAGGCAGAAGTTTGGTCACTTCCACACTCGCCCAGACCATCGGCTTGGACTCCAACTCCAGCGTTCTCTTAGTGGATCTTAACCTTCAGTATGGGGGCATTGAAACGATTCTTCAATTGACTAGTGATCGCCATATCTATGATCTAGATCCGGTATTGCAGGAGTTGAATGACAACCATATTCGCAGTGTCACCGTGGTAGAGCCAAAATCGCAAATCGAGGTTCTGGCAAGTCCGGGGAGCGCGGAAATAGCGGAACAAGTAACAGAAGAGCACGTGGAGCGCCTGTTGCGTACGGCCCGATTGTATTATGACTACATCTTGGTTGATCTGCCTTCCGAGATGACGCCGATTAATTACACGGTATTAGAAGAAGCGGATCAGATCGGGTATGTGATGATTCCCGATATGCTTTCCATGACGGCTTTAAACAGTGTGTTGGATCTCTTCTCGAAATTGGGGATTGATCCAGCCAACCGCCTGAACTTAATTCTAAATCGAATGAGCCGTGAGACAGAGTTAACGCAAAAAGATGTTTCGAAACACTTTCCGTATCCTGTTATTGCTTCATTGCGCGACGACAATAAACGGACTCAGCAGATTTTGAATCAGGGTAAGCTGATTCGATCGTCACGTAGCGAGCGGGGTTTGTCCTTATTTGCTCGCGATGTTCAGAAATTGGCTCGTTGGCTTTTGACCATGGATTCCATGAAGTCCGCTTAGGAGGGGCCGAACTTGTCACTTTTTTCTCATGCTCGAAAAAACAACAAACGAAAAAAGACGGAACGGGAACAATCCAATGCCCCCTCTACTTCTATGCATGACACCCAATTGGATCAACTGGCGAAACATTTTAAGACCCGTCTGTTGAGAGAGACGGATCTGGAAAAGTTGACTCAGATGCCGTCCGCCGAACTGAGGGTTACGTTGGACCGGCTGATCGGGCGATATCTAGCGGACGAACAAGTTGTGATCACACAACATGGTCGTGAGCGGTTGATCTCCCGCATCATTAATGAATCCGTCGGTTATGGGCCGTTAGAGTCATTGCTGGAAGATGAGGATATTACGGAAATTGTGGTGAATGGACCCAATGAAGTGTTTTATGAAAAGAAGGGACAGCTTCATAAAACCGACATTCAATTTCGGGATGAGGAAGCCCTGCGCCATGTGATCGACCGGATCGTTGCTCCTATTGGCCGTCGAATCGATGTCAGCTCTCCGATGGTGGATGCCCGATTACCCGATGGCTCCCGTGTGAATGCCGTTATCCCTCCCATCAGTTTAAAAGGGTCCTTGGTATCCATACGGAAATTTAGAAAAGATCCGATTTCGCTGGATGACTTAATCGGCTTCGGTAGCCTTAATCGGGATATGGGCCAATTTTTGACCAGTTTGGTAAAAGCAAAATTAAATATTATTATCTCCGGCGGTACAGGCAGCGGAAAAACGACCCTGCTAAACGCCTTGGCTTGTTTTATCCCGGAAAATGAACGGATCGTCACCATTGAAGATATGGCCGAGCTTCGGATTCCCCATGGGCATGTAGCAGGGATGGAAGCGCGCCCCTCCAATGTGGAAGGCAAAGGGGAAGTGACCATACGACAATTGGTACGAAACGCACTACGGATGCGGCCTGATCGGATCATCGTTGGGGAAGTGCGGGGATCGGAGGCATTTGACATGTTACAGGCGATGAATACCGGTCATGAAGGTTCACTGACAACGGTGCACTCCAACTCCCCCTCCGATGCCTTAAGTCGTTTGCAAGCGATGGTCATGATGTCGGGGATGGATCTGCCTACCGATATCATCCAGCAGTACTTGGTGGGGGCCATCGATGTCATTATCCAAATCAGTCGTCTGCCCGACGGTCAAAGAAAGATGATGGAAATCGCCGAGATTCATGAGGAACCGGACGGCAGTGTGAAGGTACGGGATATCTTCCAGTACGTTCAGACCAACGTGACGGAAGAGGGAAAAGTAGAAGGATATTTTACAGCCACAGGTACCGTACCCGCCTGTTTGGATCGACTGAAAGCATACGGAGTACCGATGGATCCGGAAGTATTCCGGCCGATGGCCCAGGAGGGTATAACATGACCATCGCCATCCTGGGAGCCGCTTCTGTTTTCAGCTTGTTCATGGTTTTGTTTTATGCCCTGCAATACCGCACGGTAAAAAAACAAACCCACGAAACCATGGGTGAAAAAACCAGCGTCATTGCAGAAGAACGCTTCTCAGAACAGCTTGCGCAAAAAATCGATCAGCAACAATGGGCCAAGCGGCTGGAACCACAATTAAAACGGGCCAGCCTCAAGATTCGCCCCTCCGAATACGGAGCCCTGCTGTTGGCGGTTGGACTATTTCTGTTCTTTCTCCTTTACTATTGGTTGGAAGCACCTTTATGGTTGGGGATCGTGGTCGCAACATCGCTGACCCCGATAGGATCTCGGTTGTTTTTGGCATCGAGGAAGTTTATCTACGTCAATAAGATAAACAACCAGTTATCTGAAACGTGCCGATTGTTGTCCAGTGCGGCAAGGGCAGGCTTATCAATCCCGCAAGGCTTGGAATTGGTGATGCAGGAACTCCCGTCTCCCATCAAGGATGAAGTGGCGATTGTGGTGCGGGAATCGCGGTTGGGCAGGGATTTGGAACATTCGTTGAATGATATGCTCACCCGTGTGTACAGCAGGGATTTGCAGGTGTTTATTAATGCTTTAATCATCCAACGCCGTGCAGGGGGCGATTTGGCTACCGTATTAAATGAAATGGCCAACACCATGGAAGAACGCAAGATAATTAACAAGACCATCGACGCTTCCATCGCTCAAGCACGCTACTCCGCTTACCTGCTTCCGTTGATATCACTGCTGATCGTGATCATGATGAGTCAGATGATTGAAGGATTCTTTGACTTTTTCACGTCTATATTTGGTTTAATTGTTTTAGTCGTTTTCATATTTATGCAGGTTCTAGCATTTTTCTTGATTAAGAAAATCGCCGACATCCGGTTTTAAGAAGGGATAACCATGGATTCCTTTGTATTGTTTCTCCTGATTATCACGATCTGGTTCCTCCTGTTATTCGCAGGGGTCAACTATTTTTTCTACCGCCGTGATTACCAGGAAGTGGACAAGTATTTGGCTAAACGCATCACTCCGCGTAATGTGATGTCGAACGATTTCAGCAAACGAGAGACGCTCCATCGTTGGATGGATGCCATGTCCGATACCGGGAATAAAATCGAATTGTTGAGTGATCCCCAAATCATTGAGAAGGACCTAATCCTGGCGGGTTATCCATATGGGTTAAATACGGACCGTATTCAGGGAGCCAAGGTGCTGGGAGCCATCGGTGGGGGTGGGCTGGGGTTCTTGTTGTACGTGATCGGATTTCCTTTGGGTATGATATTGTTTGTTTTTCTGCCTGTCATGGGATACATGGCACCCATGCTTCTTTTAAAGGTTCTAGCGAAGAAGAGGCAAGAGAAGATGCGATTGGAATTGCCCGACTTCATGGATATGATGAGTATCACTCTCAAAGCGGGCATGGGCTTGGATGAAGCCTTGGCCTACTATGTCACTACAAATAAAGGCCCTTTGAGCGAAGAATTTGCTCGCTTGAACCAAGAAATTCAATTTGGAGTGCAGCGAGAGGCAGCATACCGTTCCTTGATGGAACGGACGACCTCATCGGATCTGGAAGCATTAATTCAAAGCATGATTCAAGCCAACAACCTCGGCACTCCGATTGCGGAAACCTTTGCCCAACAAGCGGAGGAAATGAGACGGATGCGAGCGGAAAGGGCAAAGGAAGCGGCTGGAAAAGCGGCACCCAAAATTTCGTTAGTCAGTGCGTTTGTCATCGCTCCTTCGATTGTGATGCTCATTCTGTCTGCATTTATCTATTCATATTTTGTTACTAGAAACATTTTTGGATAAGAGGAGGTGGTGTTACGAAATAGGGATTAACTTCAAGTGAGCCATCATAATATTAAGGGAGGAATCGTGGTGAGCAAAATGAAAGGTTTTTGGGAAGAAGCGAAAGACTACATCCCTAATTTTCGGAAACCCTTAGCGAGCAAGAAGGGATCTCCGACTTTGGAGTATGTTGGGATTTTGGCTGCTGGTGCTTTGTTTGCCGCTCTACTGGTAGCTGTGTTTTCGGACGATGATAATACCATCTTTGGTGAGTTGCAGGACCGAGTGAAGAAAGCAATTACTGGCGGTGAAGACGACTCGTAAGGGTAGTCTTGTAGAAGTAAAATAGATGGTCGTCATTTGGACGACCATCTACCCCTATATAAGGAGGGCTTTGATGAAAATAAAACATTCAATGATCATCTTGTTGACACTTTTATTGCTAGTAGGGTGCGGTCAAAAGCCTACAGATACAGTGGCTGATCCTAATAATGGAGAGCCAAAGGAAGAAGTAAGAGACCGTACTGAGGAAGTCATTCCTCCTGCCGCAACGGATCCGGATGAAATCTTTATGCAGAACCCCGGCAGCTTGATGGAGGGAGAAGTAGATTTTAATCAAGCGGAGTTAAGAAAAAAGCTGGAGGAAATGCCTGAAGGACTTTCCAATGAAGAGATCCTAGATCACTTAGTCTATTACCTTGCACAGGATTACCAAAGTGTATACCAAGAATTGCAAGCCTTTGACCCTACCAATCAACCCAACGTGGAGACGCCGGATGGAGAGATCAAACGGCCGGAGTTGGAACAGGTGAATGTGTTTGTGTTGTTGGATGCCAGTGGCAGCATGGCCGCGCAGGTTCCTGGTGGAGTGATGATGGACTTAGCAAAAAAAGCGATCCATAACTTCACCCGAGATCTGCCTGAGGATGCCCACGCTTCTTTATACGCCTATGGTCATAAAGGGAGCAACCAAGCCAAGGATAAGAAAATATCGTGTGAAAGCATTGAAGAGGTTTACGAGTTAAGTTCTTATAATGAAAGCCGATTTAACCAAGCATTAGACCAAATCGGACCCACAGGATGGACTCCACTGGCTGCAGCCATCGAGGAAACGACCAAGGCTGTAAAAGAAACGGATGAAAACACGAGAAACATTGTATATGTGGTTAGCGATGGAGAAGAAACCTGCGGGGGGGATCCAGTTCAAGCAGCCAAGGAGTTAAGTGAAACCGGGGCACAAACGGTGATTAACATCCTAGGTTTTAATGTAGACAAACAAACACAAAAGCAACTACTGGAAATGGCGAAAGCTTCTAACGGGAGCTACAAAGATGTTCTTTCTGGTAGTGATCTGGATAGCTATTTAAAAGCGGAACAAAGACGGATTGAAAGAGAATGGGATATGTGGAGAATTAAAAGCACGCAGGAAGTAGATGCGAGTTGGGCTAGTAATACTCAACGAATGAATAAATTAGTTTACAGGTTAAACCCTCCATACGGGTTGCTTGGATTAGTAAAAGAAGAAAGAAAACGCTTGTTGCAGGCAGCTGATACATTAAATGAAATGGGAAAAGTAGAAGATATTATTGACCTAAGATCAATAATTCATAAAAGGGGAGATAAGCTAGAAAATCGAGCTTTGAATTTTGAGAGGACTATCTCGAAAAGACTCGAAGAGGAACGCTCGAAGGCAAAATTGGATATAGAGGAAAAGAGCAATGAAAAGAAAGACAATTAATCGATTGATATCTAAAAAGGGGAATGTCACCGTCACCTGGGTGTTGACTCTTCCCCTCTTCATGTTCTTTCTATTATTTCTTGGATCGATGGCTACCGCCTGGATCGGTCATGCTCACTCCATAGGTACCGCTGATGCGGTTAGTTTAGCGGTTACCAAAAAAATGGACGGGTGGGTGCAACGAGAGCGAGCCATTCGAATGGAAGTGATCGCACGAAGAAACGGGGACAAGGTGCCCGGGGATCCGGGCTATATTGATCCCTACCAATATCTATTAGGTACCGAAGCAAAAAAGGAAGCGTTCTTAAAGAGCGTAGTGGATAAGTACAGCAATGAGATCCAGGCCATCGCCCGCGAGTACGCGGAGAAAAATGATAATGAGCAGTCGTCTGGTACGGTGATCTTCTCTAAAGGGGGCCGGGTGGAAGTTATTGCCGAGACTCCCTATGAACCCTTATTGTTTCAGGAAGCCTTTCCTTATGACCGGGTAAAGGGAACGGGAGTTGGACCCAAGCGGTATTACCTGGAGTGGATCCCGGACTCGTCTACAAAAAAAGTGAGATATTAAAGGAATGAGAGGTGCCGAAATGCGTTCCATCATGAAAAGGCACTTGCTCCGTCGCAAAGGAAGCGTAACGCTTGAGTCTATTGTCATTCTGACGTTGTTTCTATTGATGACGCTCTTTGTCTGGCAGTTTGTCGTTGCGGGCATCGCGATTTTGGAAACACAGGATTGGTTGACGAGAGCCTCCCGAGACTTGTCCATAGGAGAGCCTAAAAAAGATGTGGAAGAGCTTGCGAAAGAACGATTTAAGAGTGCCAGTTATCATACGTTAAAAGCCATTGATCTGAAAGTAGAGGATGGACAAGCCACGGTAAAAGCGGAGATCGGAATCCAGCCGATCATCAAGGGATTTCCGGTTTTCCCCTACCAGACTGAAGTAGTCACCCCCGTCATGAATTGAATAAGGAGGGAAACATGGCTCCTATACGGTTGCGAATCAGCAAGAAAGGGGCAGCTACGGTTGAGTTTGTCATTATCTTACCCCTTTTCATCTTGTTGGCAATGGTACTGTGGCAAGCAGTGGTGTTAGGAAAAGCGGTCTTGGATACCCAGGCGGCCTTGCGTGATGCCGTTAAAGTGACGGCGACGACGGGCGATGCGGAAAAAGGAAAAGAACAGGGGGAGACATCATTTGGTGATTGGAGCAATTACCAGATGAAAGACTTCACCGTAGAAATAAAAGGCGAGGAAGTCATCGCAAAAGCTGAGACAGAAGTTCCCATGCTGTTTATGAAATCTTCTTATACGTATACTTCAGAGGCGCAAGCGCCAGTGGTACAGTCTCTCAACTTTTATGCTGGATCGGATATGCCGCCGATCGGAACGGGAGAATTAGCCCCACCCGTCAGTAATCCCATCATCACATCGGACTATGGGATGAGATGGCATCCGGTTAGAGGGGAATACAGACTCCACTCGGGCATTGACTTTGGCGGGCCTTTTGGCACCCCGATTTATGCAGCAGGAGACGGAATCGTCCGGTATGCCGGCTGGCGAACGGGTTACGGATACACCATCGAAATTGATCATGGAGGAGGGCTAATGACCCGCTATGCTCATATGGAATCACATTATATGAAAGTGAGCACGGGAGAGCAAGTGACGAGAGGGCAACACATTGCTGGGATCGGTAGCACGGGATGGTCGACAGGTCCGCACCTTCACTTTGAAGTGCTAGTCAATAACATTCCACAAGACCCAAAACAGTATATTTATTAGAAAGGGAGCGTTTTCGGTGAGGCGTTCAACAACAAAAAAGTTAGCCATTATGATGTTGGCTTTTTATATTGTTTCACTATTGTCTCCATTTGTAGGGATCGCTGTTGCTAATACTGATTATCAAGCTCCCGGTTACCAAGCGCCTGAGCAATACAAGGCACCAGAAAAATATCAAGCACCGGAACAATACAAGGCACCGGAAAAATATCAAGCACCGGAACAATACAAGGAACCGGAGCAGTACAATGAACCAGAGAGTAACAATCCACAAGGATCGGATCCATCTACACAACAACCAGGATCAGGCGAAAACAATAATAGTGGTCCTGGCCTTTATAATTCGCTCAAATATGTAGTCAATGATGTTATTCTAGGACAAGTTAAGCTAATCGATAGTGCAAGTGCCCTATTCGAAAATCCCACTAATTCTAATATAAATAGCTTTGCAAGAAATAATATAGGGTATAACTACTTTGGGAATATCTTAAGAGGCGGTCTCGGCCTGGCAGTTCCCTCGGATTCCGGATGGAAAACTGCGCTGGATACCTGGTCCGGTGTGGATACGACAATGGGTGTTATCAGCACCGTAAAGGATGCTCGAATATTTCAGCAAGCACAAAGGCTTGAAGCAGCAGGAGACGTTAGAGCTTTAGCCCAAATGGCTGATAATGTCCCTAAACCAATGACGGGATTAGGTAAATTTGCCGCTTGGGCAGGAGTAGCGATCGGTACAGGTGAGGGGATCTATCACACCTATAAAGCCTTTACTGCCGAAACGGGCCAAGAGCGAACAGATGCCGTCTTTGGAGCCTTAGGAGGGTATGGTGGTGCCTTGATGGCCGGTGCCACTCTGGTAGCAGCTGCTTGTCCGCCGCTTGCAATAGGAATGGCCGTAGCGGGTGGAGTGATGTGGGCAGCAAGTACCATTTATGCCAATCGAGAACAAATTGGCCGGGGATTAAAATGGACAGGAGACAAAATCAGCCAAGGAGCCAAAGCGGTTGGAAATGGAGTGAAAAGTGCGGGCAAAAAGTTGGGGAACGGCTTAAAGAAAGTTGGAGGTTGGTTTTCCAAATAATACAAGGAAATTGTAAACAGAGAAGAGGGGTTATATGAAAAAAAACAAGCTGCCCGAACCACCTAAAGAAATTGCGAAGCAAGTATTGAAGTATAAGAAGTCAGGAGAGAATGAGGAAATATTTTCATGGAGGGTAAAGCATCATGATCAATTGTATCATTATGCGATCTATTGGAAAGGGAAGAAAGTGGTTGGGCATATAATTGTGAGGGAAGACGGTTCCGTTCCTACTTTTTCTGAGGCGAAGACGATTATTCGAATCGCTGTCAGTGTAAACACGATTTTGCGTTTCTTCATTTTACATGGTCGTCGGTGGGCACATACAGTCGACGAAGTTTGGCACAAGCAGTCCGAACTACTGGAACGAATGTACCAAAAATATAAAGGTGGAATGTCCGGAGAAGTAAAACGTTCCTTTCAGGAGTTTATAGATGTACCCAAGGGGATTCTAAAAGAATATCGAGTAATTCAGGAAGCCAATCGAGCAGTTAAACAATTGGATCAGGAGATGATCCAAAGGGGAGATATTACGGATCAGTCGATGGAAAGGGAACTGGATAAAGCCTGGAATCAATTATTTCATGCTAAGAACAATCAACATCTGCTGTTTCATAATACCAAGGAATCAAGGGAAGAGGTCATTCATTTTCTCTCCCAAAAAATTCCCTTGTGGGATCTGAAAGGAAGATGGGAATTACAAAAAATCAAAGCACAACATCGTAACATGTTATTGAATAAGGACGAGTTGGATGCTGTTTTGGATGTACAAGATGATGTAACCCGGAAGGAATCAGGAGAAAAGGAATTTAAGGAGATACTGGCCAATACCAGAAATCCCAGATGAGGAGCAGAATAATGTCAATTTTGAGGGAATCGCTTTTCATTTATAAGGAAAATCTATCGAAGATTGTTATCCTTGGCTTTACCATCCTATTGCCCGTTCAGATCCTGCTTACGATTATATCGAATTACTTGTATTTCAATTACGGGATGGCAGACTTGCTGTTTATTGCAGATTGGATCAATGGGATCTGTGTCTTAATTTCCATATCGGTCGTCTCGATCCCATTTATTCAAATAGCCAAAAACACCGTCATGGAAGAGAATAGTACATTAACGTCGACTTATGATGCTTTTATGCGGTATATGCTTCCTGTTTATCTGGTTAGCATCCCCTATGTAATCGCTGTATCCTTAGGAATGCTTGTCTTATTGATCCCCGGGATTATCATCTCCGTCTTATTCTTTGCCTTTCCCTTTGTGTTCGTGATCGAAGGAGAGACGTGGAAAGAAAGCATAAAAAAAGCCTATGCTTTTGGGAAATCCCATTTTATAAACCTCTTACTAGTCATTATCTTATTCACTCTGATGGAATGGCTCATTTCCATGTTAACTATGTTCATGACTAATCTATTTACAGAGAGTTATCTAATCATACTGTCTGTAAACTTTTTGGCCAGTGTATTCTACTTCCCGATATTCTACTTTTTCATTACTGTAAAGTACTTGAATTGGATCGGAGAGGGGAAGATGGATACATTTTCGACATAATGATATAAAAAACGGAAAGGGTTTATGGGAATATAGATAGGTTAGAGGGTTTTGGAGCAGTTTTCTATGAGGAGCCGGGTGGCGGAGAGACTTTGCAATCACAGAGTATTGTTTCGCTCGATTACTTCGCCCCCGTTCCTATGTACTTTATACAACGATTTAGAGATGACCATACACTGGCCGGCTGTCGGATATCGGTTTACAGTAAAAATCTTCCCGTCTAGGGCAATTGGGAATAGTGGAAGGGGGAAGAAGGTACATGAAGCGAAAACATTTGGGAATCATGTTCGTAGTGTTTGCCGTCATTTACACACTAGTGGAAGTAGCCGAAGGGGGATTTTTTAACTTTTTTATTCCGTTAGCCTTGATTGGCTCCGGTTTGATGCTGGTACGGGGAGAGAAACGAAACGAGCGTATTTTTGGAAAAAAGGAGTAATCTTTGATAGAGCAACCTCTTTCTAAAACCAAGTCCTATTTAAAAATTCGGTTAATTGATCAGAGAAAAACTAAAAGAGAGAATCACTATACATATTTAGTCGTGACTGCCAAACGGCAGCATTGATCCATATATATAAAACGCTTAATTTCCCTTGCCTTTTTTTGCAATTATACCCGACATAAAAGTATCCTTAAAATAATTGGGAAGGAAGAGAGGATTTGAAATCAAATTTATCAAAAAAAATAGCTTTATTATTTCTTTCCTTTTACCTCTTTTCTTTATTTTTACCGGCTGTCGGAATGGTATTGGCTCAGCCGCACTACCAATTGCCTGAGCAATATCAGGCACCAGAAAAGTATCAAGCGCCTGAGCAATATCAAGCACCGGAAAAGTACCAGGCACCAGAGCAATATCAGTCACCAGAAAAGTACCAAGCACCGGAGAAATACCAAGAGCCTGATAAGTATACGAATAATGGGAATGACCCCAATAACAGCGAAAGCAATAATGGAGGACAGGACGGAAACAATCATAATCCGGGATTTTTGGAGCCCTTAGATCCTTATTTTGATCCTTTCACGTCCTATACTGGAAACATATATGATGGAATAAAGGGTTTTCCGAAAATGTTAGCTGGTGCTAACGGATTTTATTTAACACATGAAAAGTTGCCACATGGATTAGGAGGAAGATGGGCTTATGCAGTCCATAACAAAGACTTATTAAAATTATCCAATGTCCCTATTCTGAAGGATCTTGTACAAAGCGGGAGTGCCCCTTCGTATTCAAAATATATAGGGCATACTCATTCTGCGATCACTGACTTTACATCAGGGGGATTTGGAAGTTATCTAAAAGGTAACGTCATTACAGGTGCATTATTAAATACAACGAATACAGTATATGGAACCTATAGGGACGATGGATGGGCGGGATTTAAATCAGTTGATTTTGCGTCGGAGTTTATTGTGGATATTGGTTTGGGTGCAGGAGCTGCAGTAGTAAGTACAGCGGCCGGTGCAGGAGCAGCAGCTTTGATTGGAGCGACAGTTGGTTCCGTTGTTCCGGGTTTTGGAACAGCCGTAGGCTTTGCAGTGGGTGTAGGTATCTCGATGTTTTTAAACTCGGATATGGGTAAAAAGTATGTCAAAGAGCCACTAGTAAATGGTACTAAAAAGGCTATTAATGCTACTATTGATACAGGCAAAAAGGCGTTAGATGGTTTGAAATCCGTTGGTAGTAAGGTCTCGTCGTGGTTTGGTTAATATTATGGAGGTGCTGTAGTTGAACAAGACCAGTTTCCATCAAATGAATTCAACTAATGTTACACCACCAAATACACACGGAATATATTTTGGTGGTATTGGTTTTATAGTAATGGGTTTACTTACAGTGCTTAGTCCTCCTTCCTTGATGTGGGGGGTGATATATGTTTGTACACTTATATTAAGTGGGGTTTGGACTGCAATTGGGTTTATTCGAAAGTTGGATGAGCGACCTAAGTGGCGTGGAGTTTATGCTATTGTTCATTTAGATTTACTTTGCTTTTACGGTACCGCTTTTTTATGGAGATTTACCGGGGAAGGTTTAATGAGAGGAATCGTCTTTTTTGGATTGCTTTTTGCTGCTGCGTTATTTGGTCACATATATCGTCGAAAAGTATTGTCCGAGATATTAGGAACCCGCTCATGGTACACCATTGTTCTCTTTTTTATTGCGACAGGAGGTGGCACCGGGGCATTGGGAGGAATCATACTTGGGAAAATTAACCCTCACGTCGGTGGCTATTGGATGTACTTTGTATTTTTGTTATTAACCATTGTAAGTCACTCCATGTGGGCTAAAGCAGAGGACCCCAATTGGAAGCCAGATTAACATATAGGAGTGATAAATTTGGTTATTAAGGTTCTGCAATCGGTAGGGGTAGGAATTCTCATTTGTCTTGCGTTCGGCTTTATTTTAGGTTTGATAGGGATCACTTCGCCTATGGTTGTGACAGTCGCATTACTTTTGCTTACGTATCTCTCAGCGGGATTTGTTGCGGGGAGCCATCCTTCAAATCCTTATCTGGCAGCAGGATTATCAGGAAGTTTGCTGGTTTTTTTCAATCAAGGCTTTGTCATACTGTTTCTTGCACCAGAAGCCGCTAATAACCCTTTGGGTTTAATGATAGCTTTTTTTGTTGGAGTGGTACTTTCTTTGATTGGTGGATTGTTAGGGAGTTTGGTCTTTAGGAGAAAACTGGTTTAATCGGGAGGATTGAGGGTGAGCAGATGGCTAGAGCCTTTTAAAGAGGCAGGGTTACTATACTTTCAGCATCCATTCAAAATTATGATAATCGGTATGATGTTTGCCTTACCCATTCAGTTTTTTATTTCCTTAGGCTCTACGATGGGTACAATATTCACACCTCCCAGCATCTCCAATATATTGGATCTATTTCTTATTATTTTAGGTTTATCTATTGCCCAGGTACCCTACATTTATATGGTATTCAAGAGGGAACAAGGTGAAGAGCCGGAGTATATCAATGTATTACGAAATCTAAAGGAAAATATAACACCAGTGTATGTAATGGGCTTGATGGTTGCACTGGCTGTATCGTTGGGTTTTGTGCTAATTTTACCAGGTATTTTATGTCTAATATTTTTTGTCCTCTTCCCTTATGCAGCAGTTATGGAAAAAGAATATTATTGGAATGGAATAAAGAAAGCTTGTCAAATAGCCAAATCTAACTTCTTTACCTTGATGAATGTATTACTTTTTTTTATTATGATAGATTGGTGGTTACTCTGGGGAGTCTTTACAGTTGCATCAAACTATGAGACGAACTTTATGATAATGACGCTGGTTCACAGCGTCATACAAATACTCATCCTTCCTTATTTTTCATTTGTCCTCGCTGGTTTCTATATTAGATGGGCGGAAATCGATTCTGTCCATGCTTTAGACCAAATTCTTTAGTAAGTAACTCGCCAACTCTAGCTCATTCAGTTACCTGATGAGTGGGTGTTGGTGCTTTTTGATTTATTGTCTTTTGACTGTATGTAATAAATCGGAGTCAGACAAACCAAATAAGATGGCTCATGAAAAAAGACCGATAATGAAACCAAGAAAAGTGAAAAGCACTACTGAGGGTGCTAAAATTTCCAACCAAACCTACAAAGATGTTTTCTCCAGCAGTGACTTGGATAGCTGCTTGAAGTCAGAATAAAGGTGGATAGAAAGAGAATTGGATGTTTGGAGAAGTAAAAGCAGGCGGGAAGCGGATAGTAACTGGTCCAGGAACTATAACAGGATGAATCAACTAATACACGATAACGGTTTAATTGGGTTGGTGAAAGAAGAGAAAAAGCCTTTACTGTTAGGAGTGGATATGCTTAACGATATGGGGAAAGTGGAGGACATTATTGGATTAAGATCCATGATTCACGACAGAGGATATAATTGACAAGATGGGCTCTGGACTATCGAGAGACCATCGCAAAAAGGCTTCGTGAAGAACAGTCAAAGCAAAATCGGAGATAGAGGAAAGGCACAATGAAAAGAAAGGAAATTAATTGCTCAACGCGTGTGTATCGCCTGCTGGCAACTAAAAAGGGGAATGTCACCGTCACTTGGGCAACTCTTCCCCTGTTCATGATCTTTCTATTATTTCTAGTGATCGAATGGTGCGAGATGTCCATGACCATTAGGAGGGTACCATGAAGGTTAAGATGTTACTGCTTTATCTAGCCATTTTCATTGGTGTATTCCTGTTAAACAGCATCCTGTTTGGATTATGAAGGGAGAGGGAGATGATTAACGGAAAGGGTAAGTGGATCGTTTTGGTCATTATATTTGTGCTAGGTATGGTCCGATTGATCTATCAAGTATTAGTTACCGATTAACCGGAAAAACATGATCTATCGCAATATCAATAAGCCGTTGAATACTTCAGAACAGGTTCATATGGCGGATTTCATTCAATCAATCCCAGTATTTCTACTTTTGGTAAAACGGTGGCATGAATTGGTTTGGTATTTTCCACAATGATCTAGGTGTAAATACATGGGCGGCGTTTACATATGAAGGTAACAAAAAAACACGCGGATTATGTACTGAAGGCTGTTGCAGCCCTTGGTGGAGTATTAATGGCTATCGGAACGCTGCTACTGGTTACAAACCCAGTTGTGGGTGGAGCGTTGCTCGTAATCGGTTTGGTGATTTGGGGAGCAGGTCTTCTTGGGCAATTGTTTACCCGCTATGATGGCATTGCGAAAGTGGTGGTTTTCCCTGTTAAATTCCTTAAATCTATCGGGAGAGGAGTTGTGAATTTCCAACAAAGGATGACGATGGGTGTGGGTAAATGTGGTTTCCAATTTCGCAAAAAACCCGATAGGATATCTCCAACGAGGGGGCGGAAGATTTGTAGACCGAGGGAGAGAGTTAAGGGACTGGTTCACTGGATTATTTAGCCGAAATTAAGGAGACATGATTAAGATGAAATTTAGTGTACCGCAAGAGGTGAAGAGGCAGTTTGAAAAACACAAAAAAAGAAATGAGAGATATGAGACATTAACTTCTGAAGTATTAATTGAGGGTCAACTCTTTTAACTTGTTTCTTATCATTCGGGAGGAGCACCGGAACCGGTGGGATATCTGGTTGTAAATAAAGATGGCTCGTTGCCCCGAATCGACGATAGTGTAAAAAAAGCATTAGAAATTGCTGTTGAATATAGCTCTCAATCCCAAACTTTATATGGTTACTTCAAGCGGGTATCGTTAAGCAGTGTTAACTATATGAAAAAAAGTTTAACAGTCCTTGACAAGATAGTCGATCTGTATCCGAATGCATCTCAACAAATGAAAGATTCGATTGAAAGGTTTCGAGTATGTTTTCGGGAAGGGATCACCCATAAAAATGAAATGAGAAAATATTATACAAAAGCGGATCATCTGATTCAAAATGAAATGAGGGGAAGAACGGTAACTGTAGACTTACATCGTAAAATGATGCATTTAGTTAAGATGAATGCATATCACGGTTTTTGCTATAATAAGCTGCAACTAGAAACAGCTGAAGATCGAATGAATGTAATTCGGTTTCTGCGGCAAAAAGGGAAATATATTTGGGCGTTGCGTCTATATCTATCGCAGAAAGGAATGCTATCAGCTGAAAAAATGAGTTCAGAGGATGAACGGTACTTCCGCACTTTGGATAAACACTGGCATGATGGTTTTAAAGATGATATTTTTTTAATGGAAAACGAAGAAACCATGAATGATGTCGTTCGAAAGTGCCGCAATCCACGTTAAAATTGAACGGCCGGTCACCTTAAGGTGACCGGCCGTTCAGTTTTTTGAAACCTAAGCTCTTTTCATTCGTATTGCTGTATCGAGTCTCTTTGTATACACTTATCCACCACCAAAGGGAGGATTAAAATGAAAAATTGGTACTTATCTCTGGTAGTTATTATTTGCGCTATCTTCTTGTTCACTGCATGTACGCCTTCCGATCAAACAACGGATGGAAAGCCGAATGAAGAACCGGAGGAAGAAGTAAGTGCTACCCCTCAGGATGATGCGGACACCATGCTGAAACAAGGCCCCGGCCTATTGGAAGACAAGGATCAGGAAGAGGCGCGGAAGGCATTTGAGGCGCTTCCGGATTCCATGAGTGCAGAAGAAGCGTATGGGGAACTGATCCGGTTGATGGCGGAAGACTACAGTGAGGTATTGCAAGCGATTGAGGACTTCGATCCCACCTATAACGTGAAACCCTTCCGATCAAAATCCGGCGATTCCAACTCCGGCAGGGGAGCCGACGGGGAAGAGGGAGAAGCGCATATTCAAATCCTATTGGACGCCAGTGGTAGCATGGCAGCCAAGGTGGAGGGTCAGGAAAAGATGGCCGCCGCCAAGGAAGCGATTGAGAAATTTGTGAAGGAAGTACCGGATAACGCCAAAGTGTCCTTACGCATTTATGGTCACGAGGGAAGCAATCGGAAAGAAGATAAAGCCGTCTCCTGTAAAAGTACGGAAGCGGTTTATCCTTTAAAGGAAGTGAATGAAAAGGAGTTTGCCGCTGTGATGGATCCGGTGAAACCGGTGGGGTGGACACCATTGGCGCTTGCGATGGAAGAGGCCAAGCGGGATATGGAACGAAACCGCGAGAAAGGGACGCGCTCATTGGTCTACGTGGTGAGTGACGGAATCGAGACGTGTGGCGGGGACCCTGTGCAGGCAGCCAAGGATCTCAATCAATCCGACATCGAAGCGGTGGTTCACATCATTGGATTCGATGTGTCGGCTGATGAGCGAAAAGCGCTGGAGAAGGTGGCTGAAGCGGGTGGCGGCGAGTATGGCTCCGCTTCTAACGGCAATGATATCCACGACATGTTGTCCAAAAATGCCAAGGAGTACAGCGACATTCTCTCAAAAACCAGCTATCAAAACCACCACCTGTTAAAGCTGAACATGCACGCTCGGGCGATGCAGGAGAAGATCGTAGATCTAGCGGGTTATAATTACCTTCGCACCAGCCCTTTTTACAAGAAGATCAATCAGGAAGAAAAACGGCTGCAAAAAGCGGCTGACAAGCTGGCAGAAATGGAGAAGATCAGCGAAGACACCCGTACGGAGTTAAAAGAAATCATCCAGGGGAGGAGAGAGGCTCTGCATGAACGGCGGAAGGAGTATATTGATGAGTTGTCGGACAGGCGATCCAAAGCCCATAAGGAAGCGTATGCGATTATCACCGGGAAACGGTGAAAATCATAAACAAGTAAAATCATAGGGGGAAGAAAAGTGAAACAACTCTGGATCTGGGCACTTATTCTGGTGACGATGGTCGGGTGTGGGGGACAGGAGGTTGTACCCGAAAAAGAGGGGTCAGAGGGTTCTCCGCAGACAGAAGCGAGTTCAGGGGAAACGGAAGAAAAACCGATGGACGAAGGAGCGGCCATTCCGCCGTTTGAGCTAACAACGGAAATGGTGGATGCTTTGAAGAAGGGCGAGATCCCAGGTTTGCCGATTGATTTTGGTGCAACCGAAACAGCCGTGATCGATACTTTGGGAGAGCCGCAGAAACGAGAGGAAGACGAACCGTCCGGGCACGTGGAGTTGGTTTATGAACATGCGACGGTTGATTTGTCCTATTACCAATCAGGCAGTCAGACCAAGCTGGACGAGCCGATTGTAAGCGGCATTCTCTTTCATATTGGTTTGAAAAAAGATGAGATCAAGCGCGTATTGGGGGAGCCGACCGATGAGAGAGCGGTGGCTCCTGGATATCCGGAATTGGAGTATATACCGGGGCCTTTTTTACTGCTCTTTTTGACGGAGACAGAGCGGGAGTTTGAAGGGCCGTATGATAAGGTGTTGGTGATCGAGCAGTAGGACTCTATAAAAACCCAGCGCTCTTCATTCGCGCTGGGTTTACTACTTATTCATTTAAATAATTTTTCATCTTTTTTCTTACCGGTAATAAATGAAATCGCGCCTACAAACAAGATGATCGAGACGACTATGTTAAGAAAACTAGGATCCAACAGGATCAGTTCCGCGAATGCGTAAACAAACGCGATCACCAGAATGATAAAGCCAGCTGTTTTTCGAGTCATCATAGACACTCCTTACATATAGGATTATTTCCATGGTAACACAGGTGAAAAAGGCGAGGGTCTTTCTAAAAAAACCCGTCGGTGTATTAACCAATCGACGGGTTTTTTCTGTTTAGTTCAGGTCTTCCAGTTCTTCATCGATCTTTTTCTGTTCCTGTTTTTCGGTTTCGCGGATTTCTTTTAGCCGTTCTTCTTGTTCTTGTCGTACCAGAACGCCGATTTTGTTTTTACGGTCGATAAAGTGGGATTTCAGTTTCTCTTTGCGTTTTCCTACTTTCTGCATCAGGACATAGTTGTCTTCGATCTTGCCAAGTTCTTTTAAGGCTTTCGTAGCATCCAGCAGGCGCTGGTTCTCTTTGTCCACCAACTCAAGGGCATCTTTATAGGCCAGCTCGTGCAATTCGTTCTGGTTGATGGTATCGCGGTCATCTACCTGTTTTTCACTGTCTTTTCGCCATCGAGTCCATTTTTCTTTGAGGATCTCGTACTCGCTGGTGAAATACTGAGAGAGATCCCGCTCATCAGTGACAGTCTCGTAGGAGCCGCCTCCGGCATCGGCGGCTTGCTTTAACGCCTTTTGACCGGCATCATCTACATCGAACCCGATGATGTTGACGATTGCCTGGATATTTGACTCATAAAGGGATCGGGCAGCTGCCACTGGGTCGCCGCCGCAGGTCTCTTCCCCGTCACTTACCACATATACGACATTTTGTTTCGATGTAGACGATTGTTTTTCCAGATCCTTGCCCGCTGACTCAATCGCGGCTGCCAACGGGGTCCATCCCGTGGGTTGGAAACGGTCCAGAGCTTTTTGGAAAGCGGCTTCGTCATATTTTTTTAGCGGATAAACCAGTTCGTTGCTGTTACAGGAGACTTCCTTATCCTTCCGGCTGTTGCTTCCTTTGTGCCCATAGACCCGCAAACCGACATGCACATCTGAAGGAAGAGAGGAAGCAAACGATTGGACGGCCGATTTGGCTAAATCCATCCGAGTTTTCCCATCTACACGCTCTGCCATGCTGCCGCTGGCATCCAGCAGGATCACCACATTGAGATGGGTTTCGTTTTCCGGTCGGGAAATATCGCCCGGTTTAGATGTTTTCACCTGAATGGAAGGATCGAATTCATCGATCGTTTTGTCAATAGGCTGATAGTCTTCAGCGAGCAGTTGGATTAGTTCATTGTAGGCTTCCTCTGTGGACAAGTTCTCGGGCAGCTTTTCCAGCTCTTGTAACACTTGATCAGTATCGTATTGTTTCCCGGCATAGGTACCAGGCCCCTCTTTTAACATTCCGTCTATGTCTGTGGCTGCTGATAAAGTGTTTTTTTCCGTTTTCGAAGTTCCAAAGGAGCAGCCAGAAAACAGGAGGGTAATGGATAGAAACAGATAAAACCAGGATCGGGACAACGAATTCACCTCTTTTTTCCTTTTAATCAAGAACGATTCTAAACGAAAAAGATCCAGTTGTCACTCGATTTGAAGTTAAAAATGAGCGAATTTGCCCACATTCAATAGAAATGAGCAAACTCATTTGGTATAATACACTCAGGTTTTTTTCCAATTTATGAACATTTGTGGAGGGGGAGTATCATGAAAAAGTTAGGTTTTGGAGTGTTTATGGCTCTATTACTATTGGTACTGAGTGGATGCGGTTTACTGACACAAGCTGGAGATTCAAAAGGCGAAACCAATTCCTCTAAAACAGAGGAGGGAACCTCTGATGAAAACTCCGAAGAATCGGAAGAAGTAGGACAGGCGGCGAATGTGACAGGCGAACAGCCTTGGTTTGCACAAATTCGGTTTCGGTATTCCTGGGAATATGGAGTCGTACCTCGAGCCAGCACGGGAGGGATCTGGTACTATACAGAGGAAAAGCATCCTGGGACCTTGGATAACCTAAAGGATCAAGAGATCGATTGGGGCAAGGTGGATATTCTCCACATCCAGCTTGCAAACAAAGAGTACTATGGTCATGAAATCGAAGTCCTTTCTATTGAGTATGCAGAAGGTGACTTGGTAAAAGTTACGGTCAGATTAAAACCGGATGAGGATGGTTACCAGGCGGAGGAAAATGACGCAGCCCGAGTCTTTATTAAAGTAGAAAAAGGTTCCTTAGAGAATAAGAAATTCATCGTGCAGACGGATGAAGGGGAAAAGCTGAATACAAATTGATGAATGATCGGGATAAATCGGTTCTGGCTTTACGGAACCGATTTTTTTAACGATATCCTACGTGTTCTGATTATCATCCGGAATGCTAATCTATTCGGATGCAAATAGGTGCAAAGTCGTATTGCGGAGGAAGGATTCCTTTTTTATCCTGGGAACATGGGAATGATTTGACAATCATTTTACTTTTATATGAGGAGGCTTGAGGACGGGAACCATGAGACGAATCGGAACGGGATTCCTGGCCCTGATGTTGGTATTCACGGCTGGGTGTTCCCTGTTGGTACAGTCGGATCCGTCAGCGGACAACAAATTGAAAGAGGAAAAAACAGCAGAAAAGGAGCCCGACTACTCTGGGCTGAAAGCCCCGGCAGAATTGGATTCTGTGGATATCCTGCGGGGGCCTGGTCAGTTTTCCGGGACCCAGTATGATCTGAAGAAGATTCGGCCTGAGCTGGACGAGATCTCTGCCGCGGTGTCTGCCGCTCAACTAGAGTCCCAGTTGATCAAGATGATGGCGGAGGATTTCCGGCCCTATGTGAAGAAGTTCGAGGACTTTGATACGTCGGTCATCGACATTGAGGCGGGACCGGGCGGTATTCGTGAGATCGAGGTGCCGGAAGGACAAGAAGTGAATGTGGTGATCCTGCTGGACGCCAGCGGCAGCATGGCGGAAAAGGTGGAAGGCGGGCAAAAGATGGATCTGGCCAAGGCGTCGGTCCAGAACTTTGTCGCCAACATGCCCAAAGGGGCCAACGTCTCCCTTCAGGTATACGGACATAAGGGCAGTAGCAGCAAAAGCGACAAGGATGTCTCCTGTAGCAGTATCGAAGAGATTTACAAACTGGGCCAGTATGACGACAAAAAGTTTCAGTCTGCCTTGAAGGCGGTCAAGCCTGCAGGATGGACTCCCCTGGGCGGTGCGATTGAATATGCCAAGGATTCACTTGCCGATCATACGGGGGGCAACGTCCAAAACATCGTTTATGTGGTCAGTGACGGGATTGAGACCTGTGATGGGGACCCGGTGGCGGCAGCCGAGGAGCTTCATGAATCCGACATAGAGGCGGTGGTGAATATCATCGGATTTGATGTGGATGACGAAGGGCAGGAAGCGCTGTTGGACGTGGCCAATGCCGGTGGCGGCACCTATCAATCAGCGGAAACCAAGGTGGCCCTGGAAGAGTATTTCGAAGGGGAATTTAGACGCCTTCGCGAAGAATGGCAACAATGGGCCAAGGTCCATGAAGAAAAAGCCCGGATCATAGCCTCTCATAAGCTAGGCCACCTGGATCAGAACCATCAGGACTTGCGCCGTTTGGCCGAATGGGAGCACGCCCACTTTAAAGACGCCCTCACCTATTTAAAAGAGGAACGGGACTTTGAGTACAGCACGATTTCAGCAGTGCAATCCCGTTTCTACAATCGTCGGGAAGCGTTGAAGCGCTATTCCTACCAAACAAAAGAGCAACTGAAGAAGGAAGTGCGCACCAACCGGGACCAAATCCGGGATGATGTCCGTTATAAACGGGATAAGGAACGAGACAAGCTATCCAACTGATAAGGAAAGGAAGGGGTGCATATGTCCAGAATCGGGTGGATTCTTTTGTTGGTCGGATTGTTGATTGTCGGTGCCGGATGCGGAATGCTGGGAAGCGGCGAATCGGATGCCGATGCGGAAGAACAGGAAGAGACGACGGAAGTCGCTACGATTGTGTTTGGGGATTATCCACAAGACGAGGGGAATTATGAAATCATTCACCCTCGTAAACATTTCGGCAGGGACGAGGACGTTGCGATGGCTTTTCAGATGCCTGGAGAGAAAAAGTTCGATGTGACGAGGTTGAAGTTCCAGATCATTAAAGCCGACGGGGATCGCGTTCTCCAAGAGATGATTGAAGAAGTGAAACCGAAAGATCATCAATTGAAATGGGAGTTCACCAGTTCTTCTTCCTTTCATGGGTTTTACGAGACGGGCGACTACCAGATGAAGGTATGGCGCGGCAAAGACTTACTCGCCGAGGGCGACTTTATTATTATGGACTGATTGCATACGGGAGGGTACGTACGTGAAGAAAGGTTGGCTGCTGGCGCTGTGTGCTGTTTTGTTGATCGTGGGTACGGGTTGCGGTATGTTCTCCGATAAAGAGGCTGATGCGGATGCCGAGGAAAAGGGGCCGCAAGTCTCCAAAATTGAATTCGGGGATTATCCCCGGGATGAAGGAAACTTTGAAGCGTTAAACCGTCGCAAGCACTTCGGTAAGGACGAATCCTTCGCCATGGTGTTCCATATGCCTAAGGAACAGCAATTCGACACCACCCGGCTTAAAATTCAAATCATCAATAAGGACGGGGATCGGGTGTTGCAGGAGATGATTCAGGAAGTAAAGCCGGACGAAAACAAATACAAGTGGGAGTTCAGCAACTCATATGAGTTCCATGGCTTCTATGAGACCGGAAACTATGAGATGAAGGTTTGGCGCGGCGAGGATCTGCTCGCGGAAGGGGAATTTGTCATTACGGATTGATTGCTTAATAGAAGGGAATTTACCCCTGAGCTGATTGACGAAAGGCATGGAGCTACTTCTCAGTGTCTGGTGTACAACGGTCGATCTTCAGCTCGGGGTAGACTTCCCTCTAAATCTAAACCATTTCTAATACGAGGGGTGTCATATGTTTAAGAAAGTAACGATTTTTATGACTATAGTAGCAATCGTCTTTCTGATCGCTTGTAGCCCAAATGAAAGTGACAACTATAAAAATGAGAAGTCTACGGAAAAGCATGATGCATCACAAAGTATCGAGGATATATTGGAAGCCGAACCAGGCACGTTTGCCGGGGATCAATACGATATCGATCAAATTAAAAAGGAGCTTAAAAAACATGACAAAATGGATCCAGAAGAAGCGTATGGCTTGATGCTTTCTCTGGTAGCGGAAGATTACAGGCCTTTTAAAAAGGCATTTGATGAGTTTGACACCGAACATAAGTTAAGTGATCAACCCGATATTGCAACTGGTCTGGATTTTGTGCCGGAAAAATTAAATGTAGCGATCTTGTTGGATGCGAGTGGAAGCATGGCGGCACAAGTGCCGGGTGGCGTGAAGATGGATTTGGCAAAAGACGCTGTCCATCACTTCGCCTCCAACCTTCCAAAAGAAGCCACCGTTTCACTGAGAGTCTACGGTCACAAAGGAAGCAACAGTCGAAAAGACAAGGCAATCTCTTGTGACAGCAATGAGGTTATCTATGAAGCCAATACATATGATGACGATCGTTTCCAGCAATCACTGGACAGCGTCAAACCCACGGGTTGGACTCCTTTGGCGGCTGCAATCCAAAGCGCTAGAGACGATTTAAGTACCAACTCCCAGAACGCCCGCAATTTGGTTTATGTCGTAAGTGATGGAGAGGAGACGTGTGGCGGCGATCCAGTAAAAGAAGCGAAGAAATTAAATCAGTCGGACATACAGGCGATGGTCAATATCATTGGTTTTGATGTGGATGATAAAGGCCAAATAGAATTAAAACAAGTAGCGGAAGCCGGCGGTGGCGTATACGAAACGGTCAACACGGAAGAAGAATTGCGGGAGTTTATGGAAAGGGAACGTGATAAAATTGAAGAAGCATGGGAGGATTGGAAAAATGAGAATTACGGTTCAATTGCACAACAAAACTCAGACAAATACTACGAGTTAATAGATTTGGAAGATGAATTTTATAAATTTTTAATACAAGAAGAAGATCGGTTGTATAAGATATTAATTATTATGGAAGATATGGAATTAATAGACGGGAATAGTAACAATGTAGATGAATTGATTAAATCTAGAACGCGTAATCTAGATAATTATGCTAGTAGTTACGGTAATAAATTTAACGAAGAGATAGAAAAGGATAAGAAGCGAACAGAAAAAGAGATTGAAAAGAAATCCGAAAGTGACTAATAAAGTATGGAGGAAAGAACAGCCTGAGCGATCCATTAGATGGACCTCGTTGTTGCTCGTGAGTGTATTCTTCCTTACAATGCTATTCCAGCCTTTAGCGGCTGTCGCGTCACCAGTGATCTCGGAGGGGTTCAATCCAAAGTCGAAATTAGAAGTAGACCCCAAAACGGGAATCCAACGTTATAATCCGAAAAGTGAAGGTGTTAAAAGTTCGGATGGAGTAACACAAGAAGAAAGTGTGAAAACTGAGGCAAATCTAAGCCAAGACGAAGGGGTCGATTGGTCTTCTTCTTCAAATGTAGGTTTAATATTACATGTTGTTTGGAATACCACGATGGATTGGACCCCTCAGTTAGTGATGAGTAAGAAATTCGGTTTTGAGTACTATATCAATGATAAAGGATATTCTATATTTAAAGGTAAAGCGGCTCATCACTTCCGTAGCTTGAACAATTTTAAAATTAAGCTTGGAAGCAAAGAACTTGCAATAGGAAAGCCCATAGCAAACTTCCTTGTTAATTCGATTGGACGACAGGGGATGAGTGGGGTAAGATACAGTCCCGATAATCCGAAACTACAAAACTTCTTAAATGCGAAAAACTTTTACTAAGAATAACCCCTCTATAGCTAGTGCAGTAAAGTATGAGCTGCGCAATGCTTTTGCGGAAAACGTGAACTTCAGGAGTTCAAGTTTCAATTCCGCATCATCGGTAGCAAAAAAAGCAGGGTGGATTGGAACACTCATTACAGTGGGTTTTACAACCTATGATCATACATTTGGAGGTAAAGCAGATGAAGGGCTTGCATCCAGCGGAAATCTCGCTTCATTAACAACGGATTTAGCATTTGTTATAGCGTATGGCTTAGCGGGGGCAGCTTTGGCAGGGTTGCTAGCTGCTGGTCTTGCCGCTGTGGGTATAGTAGCTTTACCACTCTAGCTGTTACTTGGGGTTGGTTTAGCAGTACTTATTGGTTTTGTTGTGGAAAATTACTTAGGCGGAGCTAAAGAAGCCTCGACAAGGTGTGAAGTGGACATATGAAAAAATGTCACAAGGTGCAACATGGGTATATGAAAAAGGATCTCAAGGAGTATCGTGGGCTGGTGAAAAACTATCTGATGGTGTGACATGGGTAGGGGATAAATTCAAGGGAGCCTGGAATTGGGTTACAGGCTAAAAATGGGGTGTAAGTGTGAAAGGCAAACCATCTATTGTAGCATATTTTCTTATATTGATTTTCCCGTTTGTTACTGGAGGAGGTACAGCTGTATTACCTGATATATCAAGTATTTGGATAGGTATATGGCTATTCTCTTTACTTTTGCTTATAGCTTGGATTGTTCTAGGTAACATTATTGGGTCTTTTGAAAAACTAACCCACAGATTTATTTTTATAATTTCATCAATAAATATAGGTGTTTTTTATGCTTTGGCTATAGTATGGAGAATTTCGGGGGAAGTAATTTGGCTAGGTATAGTTTCGGTAATTCTGTATATTTCCTCCATTGTTTTGGGTTACAAATATAGAAAGTCCATTTGTTTAACACTATATGCAGATTTGAGTAGTAGAGGGGAAAAAGAGAAAGACAGCTTATTATCTATTGCTATATTGTTTATTGCTGGCGCAATTGTTTCTTTTACCGGAGGAGGTAGCATACCGGGTTCAATATTATTTGTATGTAGCCTGTTAATTAGTACATTTTTCTCTGCCTTTTATTATCGAGCGGAACTTATGATTTCGTCTAAGGAGGACAATAATGTTCATTAAAATACTTCAAGGAATGGGAGCAGGCTTGATTCTTTCATTGGTATTAAGTGTCATTCTGGGTTTTTTCCTTATGGGTCTGGATTGGGTATTTATTTTTCTTGTGACATTGATCACCTATCTACCGGCGGGATATGTTGCTGCCAGAGGATATGAGCATCCTTATGTTTCAGCAGGAATAGCAGGATTGTTACTCATGGTATTTAATCAGTTGTTTACGATCATATCTTATGAATGCCAGATCCATCCTCGCTTGTCATCGGTTTAATGGTGTCATTGTTCGTGTCGTTATTCGGCGGACTGTTGGCCGATCGACCCTGGATTCGTGCATAATATTTGAGGTGAAGCGGATTGTTGACCATAAAAGATGCTTTTGGTTTTTATATCAGCCACTTGGGTAAAATCTTGACGGTTGCGATCACGTTGGTTTTTCCTATCCAACTGTTTTGCTTTATCTTTTCCATGATCGTATCACTTTTTTACGATTACTACGGAATCTTTGGGGCTGTATTCAACATGTTTTTATTTTTGACTTGCTTGTTCCTTTCCCAAGTCCCGTTTATTCAGTTAATGTTTCAAGATGTTCTAGAAGGAGAGGTTGAGTTAAAACAACTGTACAAGCGTTTCTTTCAATTGTTTTTTCCTGTGTTGATGATGTCGATTTTATTTGGAATCGCGGTCGTCATTGGATTGACATTTTTGATCATACCGGGGATAATTCTCTTTCTCGTGTTGTTTTTGTTCCCATATTCAGATGAAGGTTTGGCGCGGCGAGGATCTGCTCGCGGAAGGGGAATTTGTCATTACGGATTGATTGCTTAATAGAAGGGAATTTACCCCTGAGCTGATTGACGAAAGGCATGGAGCTACTTCTCAGTGTCTGGTGTACAACGGTCGATCTTCAGCTCGGGGTAGACTTCCCTCTAAATCTAAACTATTTCTAATACGAGGGGTGTCATATGTTTAAGAAAGTAACGATTTTTATGACTATAGTAGCAATCGTCTTTCTGATCGCTTGTAGCCCAAATGAAAGTGACAACTATAAAAATGAGAAGTCTACGGAAAAGCATGATGCATCACAAAGTATCGAGGATATATTGGAAGCCGAACCAGGCACGTTTGCCGGGGATCAATACGATATCGATCAAATTAAAAAGGAACTTGAAAAACATGACAAAATGGATCCAGAAGAAGCGTATGGCTTGATGCTTTCTCTGGTAGCGGAAGATTACAGGCCTTTTAAAAAGGCATTTGATGAGTTTGACACCGAACATAAGTTAAGTGATCAACCCGATATTGCAACTGGTCTGGATTTTGTGCCGGAAAAATTAAATGTAGCGATCTTGTTGGATGCGAGTGGAAGCATGGCGGCACAAGTGCCGGGTGGCGTGAAGATGGATTTGGCAAAAGACGCTGTCCATCACTTCGCCTCCAACCTTCCAAAAGAAGCCACCGTTTCACTGAGAGTCTACGGTCACAAAGGAAGCAACAGTCGAAAAGACAAGGCAATCTCTTGTGACAGCAATGAGGTTATCTATGAAGCCAATACATATGATGACGATCGTTTCCAGCAATCACTGGACAGCGTCAAACCTACGGGTTGGACTCCCTTGGCGGCTGCAATCCAAAGCGCTAGAAACGATTTGAGTGCCAACTCCCAAAACGCCCGCAATTTGGTTTATGTCGTAAGTGATGGAGAGGAGACGTGTGGCGGTGATCCAGTAAAAGAAGCGAAGAAATTAAACCAGTCGGACATACAGGCGATGGTCAATATCATTGGCTTTGATGTGGATGATAAAGGGCAAAAAGAATTAAAACAAGTAGCGGAAGCCGGTGCTGGCGTATACGAAACGGTTAACACAGAAGAAGAATTACAGGAGTTTATGGAAAGGGAACGCGAAAAAATAGAAGAAGCATGGGAGGATTGGAAAAATGAGAATTATGGTTCAACTGCTCAACAAAAATCAGACAAATATTCTAATTTAGCAGATCTGGAAAGTGAGTTTTATAATATTTTTTCACAAGAAGAATCTAGATTGCATAGGTTAGAGATGATCATGGACGATATGGGGTTAATAGGTGGAGACAATAATAAGGTGGATGATCTGATTCAATCACGAGGAGAAAAATTAGATATATATATTAGTGATTACAGTGATAAATTGGAAGAGGCAATAGAAGAAGATGATAAAAAAACAGAAAGGAAGATTGAGGAGAAGTCTCAAAGAGACTGAAATGTAGAAGTAGAACCATGTCCGCTCGGATGCTCTCTTTATTTTTTCTGATTGGTTGGATTGTGTATGGTCACTTTTTTGGAACTTTTCACGGGAGCATGCTTCTGAAAAACATTTTTTATCGAACCTTAAAAAAAGCAGGCTGTCTCCATCGAGTTGTTCCCCCATGTGCCGGAATTACACCTCAATTGGCCAAATAAACCGTTTCCGGAATTCTTCACACAGACAAGGGCCGGTATAGGGAAGGGCATCGTCAAAATCGTGAAAGGATGATTTTCATGCTTCACACGGAGCAGGAATATAAAAAGACCCTTCATAAGATGAAGGAATTCGAAGAGCATATGCGTCAGGTGCAGCAACAGTTGCAAGACGAAGGCTATAATACCGAAGAGGTTGAGCGAGCGGTCGGACCGTTGCGTAACTTGTACGACGACATGAAATGGGAAGTAGACTTGTACGAACGATGCCAGAAGGGCAACTTCCAAGGTATCCAACATGACTTTGGTAAAATGTTAATTGCTTATCGGATTTATCGCGGATGGAGTCAGGCTGAACTGGCTCGTCGATTGAATGTCTCCCGTGCTCAGATCAGCAAAGATGAAAGCAACGAATACCATGGCATCAGCTATGTGAAGGCTCAACGCATCATGCAGGTATTAGGTGTGCAGTTACACTCGTACTTGGATCCCAACGGACCACAGGAGGATCCGTCCGATGAGTCTCCGAGTACCTTTGTCGGACATGGAGATTTCGTGATAAATTAACTGCTATGGATCGATAGCACCCCCCGATGGGGTGTTTTTATGTGTACGCTTGTTAGTCCTACACCCGTGAATTGAAAAAATTCTACGCTCACCGGCGACGTGTCGGTACCTGTAGCCAGGGGAATTAAAGAGGCCGAAGGATTAGCTCCCACGGCGATCCAATTACAACAGCTAGGCAGTGCTTAGCTGTCTTTTTTATCCTTCTCCTGCTTCATACACCAACTCTCAAGAAGTTGCGACAGGGAATCTAACCCCTCTTCCCCGGCAAATGAATCTTCGCTTGCTATTTGTACCATCGTGTTTTCCGCTTCCTCATTGCTTACGGTCAAGATATAGCCGTTCAGTCTTGTAAACACCTCTAGGGCAGCATATGCGGTACGCTTGTTGCCATCATGGAAGTAATGTCCTTGTATCAGTGATTGGGTAAGCACCGCCGCCTTTCGCCAAAAGGCGGGATGTACTTCTACTCCGAAGTGCTCTGCTTGGGGGCGATAAACCGCTGCTTCCAGTCCAGATTCGTCACGGACTCCTGTCCCTCCCCCGCCGTATTTCATCATGATGATGTCATGTGCCAGTATTACTTCCTCAACGGTTAAATATCTGGTTTTCACGGAGTTATCGATCCTTCAGATTTTTAAATACTTGGTCACGTTCGGTAAGCACAGCATCTAAGGTGCGTAAAAAGTCTTCGCTGACTCCCTCAGGGAGGGTTCGAACCGGACGGATGCGAATTTCGTTTCGCTGCTCGTCATAGCTTACTTCAATCTTATCGCCGCGCTTCAGTCGCATTTTATCCAGAAATTCTGACGGTACACTTACACCCGTGGTGTTGCCCATACGTCCGACTGTACGGATCTGGCTTGGGTTTTTGCTCATTTTCACACCCACTTTATTTGCTTACTCCTTCCATTATGGATATTCAAAGAAAGGTTTAAACTTGATCATTGTTATAACAAGTATAACATAAAAGATCGTCGATAAACCTGTTCGATACAACAAAACACATCTTCCAACGATTTGGATCGTCGATGAAACCTACTACTACCCCTATGCACTCCAACAACAAAACCATCGCCCCTTCCACCATAACGGTAGAGGGGCGATTCTCTCTCTTTTAAATCTTTTACCTTTACATCGACTGTGTCGGAAACTTCCCTCCGGTTTCTTCTCTTACCACCGCTTCTGCTTCCGCTTTTCCTTTATCCAGGTTGACCAGCAGCAGCATGAGGATGCCGGCGATGAAGAAAAAGGAGAGGGCGGTGATGCCGTAGCGGCTGGAGCCGGTGAGCTGGCCCACCAGACCGAAGAGGAAGGGGCCGAAGATGGAGGCGAATTTGCCGGAAAGGCCGTAAAAGCCGAAGAATTCGGCGTTGCGGTGGACCGGGACCAAGCGGGTGAAGATGGAGCGGCTCAAGGATTGGCTCCCTCCCTGGACGGTTCCTACCAGAATGGCCAGCAGGTAGAAATGAAGGGCGGTCTGCATAAAGTAACCCAGGATGACGATCATGAGGTAGATGCCCAGTGTGGCGATCAGGGTTCGCATGGCCCCCGTCTTTTCGGCGATCTTGCCGAAAAGGAGAGTGAATGGGATGCCGACGAACTGAGTGATCAGGAGGGCGGCGATCAGGTCGGTCTGGCCGATGCCGATCTCGCGGCCGTAGATGGTGGCCATCTTGATGATGGTATTGATGCCGTCGGAGAAGAACCAGAAAGCGATCAAGAATTTGAGGAGTTCGGGGTAGCGTTTCAGGCTGCGGATCGTTTGCAGGGTGGAGCGGATGCCGGAGGAAGCGTGGGCGAAGGGGCTTTCTTTGGGAGCATCGTTACTTGCAGGATGTTTCTTCACATGGCGGAAAAAGGGGATGGAAAAAACAAACCACCAGATTCCCACGGAGAAAAAGGAGAGCTGGGTGGCCACCTGGGCATCGGGCAAACCAAAGGCGGCCGGAAAGGAGATCATGGCCAGGTTGATGGCCAACAGGATTCCGCCTCCGATATAACCGTAGGCGTATCCCCGGGAGGAGACATAGTCTCGTTTTTTCTCCTCGGGGACGAGATCGGTCAGGAAAGCGTCGTAAAAGACATTGCCGCCGGAAAAAGCCAACGTTCCCAGGATGACCAGGATGGAAGCCAGAATCCACTGTCCTTCCCCCACAAAGGCGAGCAAGATGGAAGCGACGACGCCCATATAGGTGAAAAAGCGGAGGAAAGCGCGTTTGGAGTGAGAGCGGTCGGCGATGGCGCCGAGCACCGGGGCCAAAAGAACGACAAAGATCAGAGCAATCGATTGGGTATAGCCCCAGTATGCAGTCTTGGTGGTGTCATCCAGGCCTGTGGCCGCCACATCGGCGTAGTAGATGGGCATCACCGCCGCCATGATGGTGGTGGCGAAAGCGGAGTTGGCCCAGTCATACATCACCCAGGCACGGACCGCTTTTCGGTTCATCGCGATCATTCCTCTCAGATGAGTTTCTTCCATTACAAGTATTCGCCGGTGTACAGGGGCCTGTCCTTCCGTCAAAATCTTTTTCGCCATTACCAGCAAAAGGGGACTTGACAAGGAGCGGAATGTCCGTTTTCTTGCGGAAAAAAGGGTATCCTGCCATCCGGGTTCATGGTAAAATGAATACCAGTTGACCTTGTCAAACCGTGTAGAATCTTGGCATGTTTCCATGCCTTTATACATATTTCGGGATTCCATCCCACGGGAGATTTGAACGAAGGAGTCCGATGGACATGAACACAATGAAACCAGGCGATTGGATCCGAAACACCTACCGGGTGCTCCATTCCTTCCCTTTTGTCCAGGGGGTGCTTCACTATGCCGAAATTCCCAAGCAGACGGATGCGGTAACCCATGATGAAGAACCCATTCCCACCCGTTTTCTGCATGGGATGGATCTTCGTCATATTCAGAGGGGGGCACAGCTGGGCGAACTGTTAAAGCGGGACCGGCAGGCGTTCGTGCCGTTGCAGGGGTTGTTCGTGGAAAAAGGAACCCTCTTCCAGGTATATGGCAAGATGGATGGAACACTGATGGCTCACCATCTGTACCAGGCCGTTCCTCTCTCCCTGGGAGAGACCCTGGATTTGCTGCGGGCGATTGCCGGTCATTGGGTGCAGTTGGAAGAGCAGGGGCAATTTGCAGTTATTCATCCGCAGAATATGCTGATCTCGGCTGATACAGTCCGATTTCTGTACGGGGGAGCCCACGGCCTTTTGCCCAAGTGGAACGGAAACAACCCCTCCCCGGAAAAGAACCCGGAGATGCGCCGCAAGCAGGAGCATTCCCTGGATGCTTACTCCCTTGGCGCCCTTACCTACATCATGTTGACAGGCACCAGTCCTCAACCGGGCTCAGGATTGGAACCCGTCCGGTCCTTCCGCAGCGATGTGCCGGAGGGGCTGGAATACTTTGTGATGCACAGTCTTCAGGCCAAACCGGAAGAGCGCCCCACCATCGGTCAGCTGTGGAATTGGCTGGAGCAGATTCCGGTGGAAGCCGACAGGCAAAAAAAAAAAGATGATCTCATCTACTACATGACTCCCGGTTGGGCCGGTTTCAAAGAGGACTGGTTCAGCCGGGGGGTGACGCAGGCACAGGCAGCTCCACCCGCAGGGGGGCTGGATCCCGAGCAATGGGAAGGATGGCAAGCGGGCGAAGTGGATGACGGGTCCGCCGGTCGCTCCCCCTCTCATTCCCGTATGGCCAATGGGGCCGAAGAAGTGTTAAACCCCGTGTGGCACAAGGATTCCGTGAAGCAGGCGCCATTGGAGAGCGGCTCCCTTGAGGCGGAAGGGACCCCGTCTGAAACTGAAAAGAAACATTCCCGCCCCGTTATCTTCAAACAGCGGGAAAAATCCTCTCCCCGGCCCCAGTGGCTCGTCTGGGCGGCGACGGGAGCAGCCGTCTTGCTGTTGTTGGCGGGAGGGGGATGGGCCGTCACCTCCTATTTGGGGGATGACAACTCCATTGCCGAGGGGGCCAGCCCGGAGGAAAAAGCGGCCAAAGCGGCCCAACATTATGAAGAGTCTGTCCGTGCTTACAAAGAAGGGGAGATGGACAGGGCCATCCAGTTAGGCAAACAAAGTGTGGAGTTAAATCCCGAGGAGAAGGGATACCTCCTCCACCTGGCCAATATTTACGGGGAGCAGAAGCAATATGACCAAGGCGTTCGTCTCCTGAAAAACGGAGTGAAACAGATTCCCGATGCGGATGTGTATGATGCGTTGGTTGTTCATGCTTATTATGCGGAAGATTGGGAGGAAGCGGAGCGGGCTATCGGACGGGCGCTCTCCCTGGAACCGAAACACCCGGAATACCTCTACCACCAAGGAAAGATCCAGGGGGCGATGGGAGATTACACCGCCGCGACCCGTTCCATCCAGTTTGCCATTGACCAGGATCGAAACAATGCCCTCTATCATCACGACCGTGCCATCTTCCTCCTAAAGGACAAAGATCTGGAACGGGCCAAAAATTATGCATGGCGAGCCGCCAAACTGGAACCGGAGAATGCCCGCTACTGGATCACGACGGGCAATATCTATCTGGCGGATCGAGAGCGCGTAAAAAAGGATAAATCCCTCTCTTCCAAAGAACGCCGTTTTGAGGGTCTCACCTTGGCCCGCCACGCCATCAATTTCTACTCCGAAGCGGTGGAGATAAACCCCAAAAACGCTCGAGCCCATTACCGCCTCTCCATCGCCCATTATTATAACGAGGACTATGACGCCGCCCGGCAAAGCGCGGAACAGGCGGTGAAACGGGAACCGGGCCGGGCACTCCACCACTACCAACTGGGTGTGGTGTTGGCCAAACAGGGGGAATTGGAACAGGCGGAGAACAGTTTGAAAAAGGCCCGTGAAATCGACCCGGACAATGGTCGCTACCAGGAAGCCTTGGATGAATTGGGCTAGTACTACAGTTGTACTTAAAGAGCAGGCGTAGATGTGAGAAGGGAGGGTGGTGGGATGGCTGCGATCCTTTGTACTCATAGAGCACAAGTCTCGCCTAGGTCGCTTCGCTTCCGGTCTCGCTATGCGCTTTTTGCAAGAGATCGAAGACAGCCCGCCAGCCCGACCCACCCACGCTCATATACAACTCTTTGAACAAATGCAACTGTAGTACTAGGTTCTGTCCGGGTATTCACCGATCAGAGTGCTTTTCGAAATGGAGGAGAGAGGATGAGTCGACGGTTGGCTGTGCGAATTTCTTGGTTGGCCGCGGGATTGCTGTGGTTGGGATTCGCTTTCGGGGTGCAGGCAGATGCCGCTGTGAAGGTTCAAACTCCGCCTTTGGAGATGAAACCCGAATTTTATGATGTCCAGCCGGTACCCTTTGACTCTTGATTTGTATGGATGGGGAGAGGAGAGACCCACTTATAAAGGAGGTTGGCGACGGTGCGCGTGCTGATGATTTTGTTTAAGGATATCCACTATGATGCTAGGGTGCAGCGGGAAGCCCTGGCCCTGGCCCGGTCGGGTTGGGATGTGGACATCGCCTGTTTACACACCACCGCCGAGCCACCGCCGGATTTGCACGAAAAGATCCGGCTGCTCCGGATCCCCATCCACACCAAGCGGATGAAGCGGTATGTGGAGCGAAAGGCAGACCGGCGCATCCAGCGGGGGGTATACCGGGTGATCCGCAACCCGGTGGTCAAGATGGCTAAAGACGTGGTGGCTCAGCGGCAATTCGCCTTAAAGATCAGTGAACTATGTCAGGCCGCTTCCTATGACGCCGTTCACTGCCATGACTTGAATACCCTCAGCATCGGTGTTTCCCTAAAGCGGAAAAAAGGATATACACTTATCTATGATTCTCACGAACTCTTCAATGAGATGAACGGCAAGGGACGATGGGAGCGAATGGTGGGTTACCGCGTCGAGGCATGGTGGATCCACTATGTAGATTGGCTGATCACCGTCAATGAACTGATGGAACGGGAATTTAAGAACCGGTATGGCAGAGAGTTAAAAACCGCAGTCGTCCGCAATATCCCAGAATCCTTGGAACAACTGCCTGTGGAGAAAAACTATTTCCACCAAAAATATCAGTTGGATGAAGAGGACCGGATTTTGTTGTATCAGGGCGGCTTTTCCCACAACCGAGGATTGGAGGAAGTGATCCGATCCCTCGTCCATCTGCCCGTCACTTGTAAGCTGGTGCTGCTCGGCTTTGGGGAATTGCAGGAGCGTCTCACCCGCATGGCGGAGGAACTGAAACTGACCGAGCGCGTCTTTTTCCATGAACCGCTGTTGCCTCAGGAGATGTTGCGGGTAACGGCCCACGCCGATGTGGGGATGGTGTTGTACCAGGACAGCTGTCTGAACAACGTGTTGTCCACACCCAATAAAATCTTCGAATATATCCAGGCAGGCATCCCGATGGTATCCTCCGATCATCCGGGCAAAGCGATTGTCGTCGGTGCCACCAAAACGGGTAAACTGGTCGATCCGCAAGATGTGAAGGGGATCGCCGATGCAATCCGGGAGATTCTGGAGGAGCCGGAATCGTATCTGATCGCCGCCTTAAAGGCGAAGCGGAAACTCACCTGGGAGAAGGAACAGGAGCAGTTGGTCCAACTCTATGAAACCATCGAAAGCACTCGGGAAAGGGACAGAGAAAACCATGTATCGATCCAACCCCACCTCCGCGAACTGTGAATCCGCCGGACGTACCGTGGTGATGGCGGTGCGCAATACCTGTGTTACCGATGCCCGGGTGATGAAAGAAGCGGCTACCCTGACACGGGCCGGCTGGCGGGTAACGGTCCTGGCCATCCATCAGCCGGGGGATACGGTACGGGAAGAGGAAAGGGACGGTGTCATCGTGCGGCGCCTGACGCGACTAATTCATCGGCTTCCCCGCCGCCCGCGTCGTCGGGTGTCCGCACCGCGTCCGTCCTCACCGGCGCCGTCCGGCCGAACGGCTTCAGCTGCGGCGCCATCCGGGCGAATCAGGGGGCTCTCCACCTTGGTTCGCTCCTTTTTGCTTTGGCTGGATCGGCGCTGGATCGATGGTTTGTTTTTTTGGGAAGCTTGGCGCATGCGGCCGGACCGGTTCCATGCTCATGATGTGAACACGCTGGCTCCGCTGTTTCTAGCTTCCCGGTTGCGCCGCCGCCCTCTCGTTTACGATGCCCATGAAATCTCCGCTGACCGGGAGGGATGGTCCCATTCCCGGTTATGGCATGGATTGGAGAAACAGTTGGGGCGACGGTCGGATGGCTTTATCACCACCAACGAGACACGGGCGGCCTACTTTCGTAAGCAATACGGCCTGGAACGGGTTTCGGTGGTGCGCAATGTGCCGCCGTTGGCAGATGTGACCGATGACGGCCGCCTGCACCGGGCATTGGGAGTGGGTCGGGATACATCGGTGCTTCTCTACCAGGGCGGATTGCAATCCGGCCGGGGACTTTCTCTGATGTTGGAGGCGTTTGCCGGAGTGGAAGGTGCACACTTGGCAGTGATCGGCTTTGGCCGCCTGCGTCCATCCTTGGAACAAGAGGCGGCCCGGCTGGGTTTAAGCGACCGGGTGACATTTTTAGGTCGAATTCCCCACGAGGAACTGCTCGCCTACACCGCCGGAGCCCGGGCGGGACTGCAACTCTTGGAAAACACTTGTCTCAATCACTATACGGCTTGTTCCAATAAATTGCATGAGTACCTGATGGCCGAAGTTCCCGTCATTGCCAGCGATTTGCCGGAGATGCGCCGTGTGGTGGAGGAGACCGGAGCGGGGCGGTTGGTCCCTCCGGGAGAGATGGGAGCTGTGCGTCAGGCGATGCGAGAGATGGTGGGAAACCGCGAGGAATGGATCCAGATGAAAGAGAGCGCCCGGCGGCACAAGCACCGGTATCATTGGGGGCTGGAAGAACCCACCTTGCTTAAGCTGTACGGAATGAGCGCGAACAGGATGGAAGCGAAATCTTAAGAGAGAGGCTGGAACAGGATGAAACAGCAGATTCGCTACCTATTGGCACGCCTGTTGTCCCATGGAGTACAGAAAAAACCCGCTTTGAAACAATGGTTCCCGCGGAGCATCCGTTGGAAACTGTTGCTGGCGGATGCCTATATCGCACGCAGTCAGTTTCGGGATGCACGCGGGATGATCGAAGAAGCGCTCACACTCAACCCGGTTCACCCCGGTACCCATAGCCGTGCCTACCAATTGGCACAGCAACTGGGAGAAGTGGATGCCTGGGAATCCTGGGTGGAACAGCTCTCTGAGGACCATCCCTTTTCCGATGTGCCTTTCTACCAACGGGGTGTCCATTTCCGTAAAAAGAAGGAATGGGACCAGGCGCGGCTCCTCCTGGAGCGGGCGTATGAATTAAGCGCCGGGTCCGACAAGGCGGCCAAGGTATTGAAACGGACCTACTACGACCTTCGTGACGTGGAAAGTCTGCTCCGCTTGGGATGGGACTGGCCGTCCCCCTTCCTGGAAAAAGACGAATACCTGTTTTTGTACCGCCACAGTACCTCCCGCGGCCGGAAGGAATGGCTCCTGCCGCTTATGGAGCGGGCAGCCAGGGATTGGCCTGATTCGTTGGAGCTGCAGCTCTTGTGGGTGGACACCCTCGTACGGGCGGACCGGGTGGAAGAAGGCGGGCGATTTCTGGAGAGAATCCGGCACCGCTTTCCCGACCGGAAGGAAGTGGAGCGGAAGCAGGCATTGGTGGAATCGATCCACTACAGCCGGGAATTGGCCGACGCGCTTCTCCACGAAGGGATGGAGGCCTTCCAGTCCAAGCTCGGGGAGGTCCGGCAGCAATTGCCCCATCAGGTGGGAGAGGTATTGGCCGAGACTGCCCGCCTGTTTGCAGACCGCCGCGATGTGGACGAAGAAGCGGCCGCCTCGTTTTTCGCTCTGTTGGAAAAAGAGGGAGTGGAACGGCTGCTCCGCCGTGAAGTGGAACTGATGTGGCGCATTCGGCGGCGGGAGACGCACCGGGTGGTGGAGGAACTGGAGGATTGGCTTCACATGGCTCCCTCCGATGAGGAGGGGAAAGTGCGCCAAGCCGGTACCTTAAAGGAAGCAGCCGCCTTTCTGCTGGAGGAGAAGCGGTACCTCTACGCACTGGCTTGTTTGGAGCGGTTGGAACGGGATTATCCACATGCCTTGGAACCGGCGGAACTGCACCGGGATATGGGCTTGTGCCGCCGCGAATTGGGCCGGGTGGAAGAAGCCCTGGCATCGGTGGAGGAGGAACACCGTCTGCGTCCCACCACCGGTACCCAGCGCAAACGGGCCATCTTACAGGATGAGGTGGAGCTGGCCCGATCCCCCCTCCAAATTCCCGATGCAGGCGGGAGCAAAGGGACCCCCGTCTCGGGAAGAGTCCTGCATGTCCTGAACAACACCCTGCCCTATACCAGCAACGGTTACGCCATTCGCAGCCAAGCGATTTTGCGTTTTCAAAAGGAACGCGGCTTCCGTCCCGTCGTTGCTACCCGCCTAGGCTTTCCCGAAGGAAAAAGCCATGAAACCGGCGTGTTGCGGGAAGCGGTGGACGGTTTGTTGGCTTACCGTCTGGTGGATGCGGATCACCGACTGCGGTTTACACCGATCCATACCTATTTGAAGCGGTATGCCGAGGCTTTGGAGCGGGTGGTGGAAGAGGTGCGCCCCGAAGCGATCCACGCCGCCTCCAACTTTTTTAACGGCTACCCCGCCGCGGTGGCGGCCCGTTCCCACGGCATTCCTTTCATCTATGAGGTGCGGGGGTTTTGGGAGATGACACGGGCGGCTGCGGTGGAAGGCTACGACGGTTCGGCCAAATATGAAAGCCATCGTCGCATGGAGCGGGAAGTGATCCATGCCGCCGACCAGGTGGTGGTGATCGGGGAGACCCTGAAAGAATACCTGATGGACGAAGGGGTCTCCGCCGACAAGATCACGGTGGTCCCCAACGGGGTGGACACCCGCCAGTTTGAGCCCCTGCCGCCGGATTTGGAATTGGCGGCACAGTGGGGGTTGGAAGGAAAGCGGGTCATCGGGTTTATCGGATCGATCACTCCGTACGAAGGGCTGGATGATCTCATCCAGGCATTTGCTCGTCTTTCCGATGAGAGAGACGATTTGCGTCTCTTGATCGTGGGCGGTGGACGGGAGTTGCCGCGGTTGAAAGAATGGGCTTCCCGGCTTCAGGTCCGTGATCGGGTCATCTTTACCGGCCGAGTGGCGCACAGTGAAGTGCCCCGCTATTATTCGTTGGTGGATTTGTGTCCCTTCCCCCGGATGGGAGCCTCTGTGTGTGAGTTGATCCCTCCTCTGAAGCCGCTGGAAGCGATGGCCCTCGCCAAGACTGTTCTGGTTAGTGACTTGCCTGCGCTGAGAGAAATGGTGCGCGACGGGGAGACGGGGATTGTGTTCCGGAGCGGTGATGTAGATGCTTTGACGGATGCCTTGGCGCAAGCGTTACATGCGCCGGGTGAAGCGGGACGGATGGGACGCCATGCCCGGGAATGGGTGTTGCAAAACCGGGATTGGCGGGATGTGGTGATCCGTTACCGCCAGGTGTATGATCGTGTGATGACCGCCCCGGTATAATTCTATAGTTGTACTTATAAGAGCAGGCGCAGATGTGAGAAGGGAGGGTGGTGGGAAGGCAGCGATCCTTTGTACTCATAGAGTACAAGTCTCGCCTAGGTCGCTTCGCTTCCGGTCTCGCTATGCGCTTTTTGCAAGAGATCGAAGACAGCCCACCAGCCCGACCAACCCACGCTCAATACACTCTTCGTACAAATGCAACTGTAGTACTAATGGATACCGGAGCCGGTATGGAGACGAAAAGGAGGAAGCCATGGGAACTCAAACGCGGAGACGGTCGATGGTCGCTCTCCTGTCCATTCTGCTGACTTCCTTTGCTGTCTCCGGATGCTTCTCTTTTGGTAAAGAGGAGTTGCCGGAGGCGGGGATGGAACAGTCGAAAGCCCGGGAATGGCTGGATAAGCACCGGGATGAAGAAGAGCGCCACACCTTCCAGCAGCGATCCTTCAGCCCGGAGGAATATGTACGCTTGGCCGACGGGATCCTGGAGAACCGGTATTGGCTTCACGACGGATGGGAAGAGGTGAAGCTGCCATCGGATCTCACCTGGAAGGAAGATCCCTTCAACAACCGTTCCTGGCAGTTGTATCTACATAATATGATCTTCCTGGAGTACCTGACGGAGGCCTATCGTCACACCGGGGAAGAAAAATACCTGAACAGGGGAAAAGACCTGGTAGCTGATTGGGTGGAAGGGAACCCTTATGACGACCCGGCGACGGAGATGTCCTGGCATGACCACGGCACCGCCGTCCGCCTGATGAATTTTGTCCGCTTCTTTGAGGTGTGGCGGCTGTCAGGGGACAAGGATGACGCGTTCGCCGCCGTCATCCTGGGAAGCATACAGGAACACGCGGATCGTTTGGCCAGCGAAGCGTTTTACAATGACAACAACAACCATGGCATCATCCAGAGTAAATCCCTGCTTCAGACTGGTGTGTTGTTTCCGGAACTTCCCGGATCGAAAAAATGGGTGAAACAGGCCCAAACACGCCTAACGCAACAAGTGGAAGCCGATGTGGCACCCGACGGTGTCCACCGGGAGCACTCCCCTTACTATCATCTGTTTGTGTTGAAAAGTTTGCTGGATATCCGCGAGTTTGAGGAGGCCCACGATTTCTCGGTGGGAAAGACCTTTGACGAGCGGATTGAAAAGATGGTGGATGTGATCACCTATTTGTTTAAGCCCGATCAAACGATGCCCATCCTCGGCGACAGCGCCAACAACATCGATCTGAAAGAAGAGGAGTTAAAGCCTTTTCCGGAAGCGCTATACTCTTTTACCCAGGGGAAAAAGGGGAAAAAGCCGAAAAAAGTGGACCGCATCTTTAAAGAGGGGGGGTATGCGATCTTTCGCAGCGATTGGGCGGACGGGGACCGGTTTGAGGATACGGTTCATCTGGCGTTTACCAGTGCCTTTCATTCCCGCGCCCATAAACAGGCGGACGAGCTCTCGTTTGAACTGTATGGATACGGTCAGGATTGGATCGTCGATTCCGGCAAGTACAATTACAAACGGGACGATCCCTTTCGTGAATACATGATGAGTGTTCGCGCCCACAACACCATCGGGGTGGACGGGGAAGAGCCGGATCTGTCCCTGGTGAATGCCTATGGTTCCGGCATCTCCAAGGGAAAGACCGGCGAAGGATATGCCTGGGTGGAAGCCAGCCATCAGCTGTATGACGGGGTGACGATCACCCGTCGATTGGTCTATCTCAAACCGGATATCCTCTTGGTGCGGGATCGGATCCAATCGAATCAATCTCATCGCTATACCCAATACTTCCATCTCGCTCCGGGGATCGAGGCGGAGGGAAGAGCGAAGCACATGACCGCCCGCGGACAAGGGGGGGCGGTATTGGAGATCCGCCAGCTGGACCCGGTGGACCAGATGGAGATCGTGGAAGGGGAAAAAGACCCCGTCCAAGGATGGGTTTCCTATCGTACCAACCAGAAAGAACCCAATCCGGTGCTGCAATATGAAAAACAAGGGACCGACGTCACCTTTACTACCGTCTTGCACCTGCGCCCTCCAGGAAAGCCGGACATAAGCGAGGTTTCCATCGGGAAGGGCGAGAAAGGGGAAGCGGTGTTTCGCGTGCGTAAAGGGGATCTGACTCATGAATTAAAGCTGGATTAGGGCCTATCTGACAAAGTTCGTCGGGCGGGTTCCCGGGTTGGTATGACTGTCTTCGTTTCGTTGCAAAAAGCGTATAGCGAGACCAGGGAACAAAAGTGACTCGGGCGAGATTGGTGCTCTGTGAGTGCATAACGAGACCGGGAGCGAAGTGACCTAGGCGAGACTTGTGCTCTGTGAGTGCAAAGGCGAACCAAAAGCCAACCCTCTCTCGCTCTTGCAAAAATAAAATGACTAGACAGGGCCCTGGTCATCCCTGAAAGGAGGAGGCGCGTTGCGGTTATCGGGGATTTACAGTCAAGAGTTTAAGCGCAGTTCTCCCGGTTATGACGAGGACAGTGTGCACCGCTTCCTGGATCAGGTGATAAAGGAGATGGAGCAACTCGCGACGGAGGTTCAGCGGATGGAAGCTGGAGAGGCTTCTGGAGACTGGAGCCCCATCCCGGAGACGGCGGAGGAAGCCTTGTCTCCCTCTCTTCCCCTATCCTCCACCGGTTACGATATAGAAGTTGTAAAGGATTACCTGGAGCAGATGATCGGTGAACGGGATCGCTTGCGGAATCGATTACGAGAACTTGGGCGAGACCATTACGGATGAAACGGGTCTGCAGTCGTTCTGCGGACCCGGACATCTCGGAACCAAGCAGTCCAAGCCCTGGTTGACAATTTTTCTTTTTCCTCTGTACAATAAGAGTGTTTTCACCAAAGATAGGGGGCTGTAGCTCAGCTGGGAGAGCGCCTCGTTCGCAAAGAGGAGGTCGGCGGTTCGAGCCCGCTCAGCTCCACCACAGAAAACCCCGCACATGTTTGTGCGGGTTTATTTTTAGATGCAACAGTAGTCGACAGTACTTTCTTAGATAAAGGCTTTGTATCAAACTATAAAAAATGAAGCCATTACCTCCATTCGAGGGCGGCACTACTTGATTGAACAAATCCAGGTGGTAAAGATTAAATATTGGGCCAATATATGCTACACTGAAAAGACAAGGCACGATTCAGATCGGACGTTTCTCCATACGGGTCTTCTTTTTTGGGCGGCTTCTCGGAGCCCTGCCCTGGCCCAGGCTTACTCGGCCAGGGCAGGGGTTATCCGATATTGCCCCTGGAAAGGAGGTTCCTTCCAATGCTCATGCGGAAGGGGGTGAATCCGTATGTGGGACTTGCTATCCTGGTTATTCCGCCATTTTTGGCAGGCTTTCCTGGTCTTTGGCCCGGTAATCCTGGCCTATGGGTTGCAATACCGGGAACGCAAGAAGTCCGATCCCCGTGGCCCCGGGAACCGGACTTCTGACCGTTGATTTGGCTCAGATTTACACGGACCCGGTAACACGGGTTCGTGCCTTTTTATTTTATGCGTTTCTTATGCTTTCATTCTAACCCAATATCAGACAAAAGTAAACTCAGCCGGGGACTTTAATCCCCTTGTGACCGTTAAAAGTTTTGTTTTTCCTGGATAGTATATGATGCAGGATTTGACCCTTCAATGTACCTCATGTTTTCCGAAGTTCAGACGTTTGGAATCGGAAGAATGTACTCGGTCATCATGGAGGATGAACGTGCCCTTGTTGTTGCCCATATGGATGTGATTTCACCTAAACCTTGTACAAAAATGTGCGGGTTTTTTTCTGTTTCCATGGAACCAATCCGCTTCTCATTCGTCTAACAGAGGGAGGAGGAAGGAAACGTGCTTGATGAATATATGCCGAAAGTAGGGGTTGCAACAAAGGTCATTATATTGTTAATATACTTATACACAATATAAACACCGTGACGGTGACTGGGAAAAGGGGCGGATGGAGTTTCCGATAAACGGTAGAAATCTCTGATTCAGTTGGGTCTTGCGGAATAGGTATAAATTTTTACAATTGTGCCATGTTTGGCTTTCAAACATGTGATAGGATGAAACCGATTCGTTTTTTAAGGGGGAGGATGAGAATGGAACAGTCCGTAAACACTTCGTCCCCGAAGGGGAAAGAGGGTAAAAAGCCGTCTTTTTTGGGAATGATCTGGGAGCCCGGCCAGCAGTTTGAGCGGATTCGGGAGCAGCCCCGGATCGTGGTGCCGCTGTTGGTGGTGGTGGTGTTGATGGTGGTGCTGTCGGTAGCCATGGTGGAACCGACGATGGAGTTGCCGGAACACCAAGCTGGCATTGATCAGCTTGGAGAAGATGCGTACCGCAGCATGACTTATGTTGGAGCATCGATCGGCATGATGTTTATCGTTCCTCTGCTGATTCTGATCTCGACATTGCTTCATTGGCTGTTGACCCTGCTGCTTCAAGGGAGAGCGACGTTTGCCCAGCTGTTTTCCTTTAACACATACTTAAGTATCTTTGGAATTTTGTCCATGGCGGTGTATGCGGTCTATCTGTGGACGGTGGGAGTGGGGGAACATGGAGACGTGTATCCCACCAGTCTGGCTGCGTTTATACCTGCAGAAGGATTCCTGAAAGGGCTGTTGTCGGGGATCGAGGTATTTTCCATTTGGCAGTTGATCGTCACCGCCCTGGGGCTGTCCGCGATTGCCGGCGTCTCTCGCGGCAAGGGATGGGTGGCGGCGTTGATCCCCTTCTTGTTAGTGTTGCTCGTCATGGCGGGGTTTGTTGCCATCGGTGAGGCAGTCAACATGGATATGAATGTGGAATGACGGGAGGAGCGGCATCTTGAAAAAGAAATGGTTGATCGGAGTGGGGATGGTCGTGTTGGTGGGGGCAATGGTCACCGTCGCCGCCTTACAGGGGCAAGGGTCTGCGCCGGAAGTGGAAGTGACACAGTTGGTAAAGGATGAGCTGAGTGAAGAAGTGATGGTTTCCGGAACTTTGATGCCGCGGGATCAGGAGCAGATCTTTTATCAGCCGGAGCGGGGGGAACTGGATGTCATCAAGGTGGAAGAAGGAGACAAAGTAAAAAAAGGGGACACCATCCTGGACTACAAAAATCCGTATTCCCGGGTGAAGGCCTCTCAATCGGGAACCGTGATCAAAGTGGAAGAAGTGCCTCCTTCTCAGGCAGCCACCCGTCCGGCGGTGGTGATCGCCGACCTGGAGAAACAGGAAGTGCACGCGGAAGTGTCGGAGTTTGAAGCCCTCAAAGTGGAAAAGGGGCAATCCGTTACGTTGGAATCGGACGCCCTCCCGGGTGAAACGTGGAAAGGAGAGGTTGTCCGGGTCGCCTATCTGCCGGCGGAATCGGATACGGGCGGCGGCAACGATCAGGTGGTGTATCCCGTGACGGTGCAACCGGAGGAAGCTTTGCCGGTTAAAATGGGCTCCAAGCTGATGGTGGTCATTCAGACACAGCCGACGGAAGCGCTCACGCTGCCCCAGAGTGCCGTCGTCACCAGGGGGGAGAAGAGCCTGGTATTCGTGGTGGAAGACGGAAAAGCGAGGGAACGGGAAGTCAAGCTGGGCATCTCCGATGGAGAGCGGGTGGAGGTGCGTTCCGGCGTGGAACAGGATGATGATGTGATCGTAGAACCGCCTCAAGGTTTGAAAAACGGCGAAGAAGTGACTGTGCGATGATCCGGCTGGAGGCGTTGGGCAAGACCTATCAGACGGGAGCCGTCTCCCTGGAGGTGCTGAAAGGGATCCAGCTGCATGTCAAAACCGGGGAATATGTCGCCATCATGGGTCCTTCCGGTTCAGGAAAGTCCACCCTGATGAATATCATCGGCTGTCTGGACCGTCCCACGGTAGGGGAATACTGGCTGAACGGTCAACGGGTTTCCTCCATCGGGGAGGAGGAACTAGCGGGAGTGCGCAACCAGGAGATCGGCTTTATCTTTCAACACTTCCATCTCTTGCCCCGGATGACCGCTCAGCGAAACGTGGAACTTCCCCTTATATACTCCGGGATTTCCAAGCAGGAACGCTCCCAGCGGGCATTGGAAGCATTGGAAAAGGTGGGGTTGGCGGATCGGGCGGAACATCGCCCCTCGGAACTTTCCGGCGGGCAGCAGCAACGGGTGGCCATTGCGCGGGCGCTGGTGAACCATCCGCAGCTCCTTTTGGCTGACGAGCCCACCGGTGCATTGGATACGGCGTCGGGGGAGCGGGTGTTGGATCTGTTTGAACAGCTGCACGGCGAAGGACGAACCGTCGTCGTCATCACCCATGACCCGGATGTGGGGAAACGGGCGCAGCGGCGGATCCGGCTTCGTGACGGGGAGATTATCGAGGATACCGGTGCCCCGGAGAAGGAGGGGGCCTCATGAACATCTGGGAAAACCTGAAGATGTCCCTCGATTCAATCCGGGCCCATAAGATGCGGTCCATCCTGACCATGCTGGGGATTGTGATCGGAGTAGCTTCCGTTCTGGTGATTGTGGCGATCGGTCAGGGAGGAACGGAGCAACTGACCGAATCCTTAGCCGGAGCGGGAAACACGGTCACTGTGATGCCCAGCACCGATGTTCAGATGGAGACCGGGGGCGTCACTCCGCCCGGCTTTTTCACCCAGAAGGATTTACGAGACTTGGAACGCATTCCCGAAGTGGAGCGGGTGGCGGCGGCCAGTTATCAAACGGGCAACGTTTCTTATCGGGATGAAGCCAAGGACAGCGTCTTTGTGTACGGCATGAACAATACCGCCTTGATGGAATGGAACGACCAGAAGGTGGTGGAGGGGCGCACATTCCAGCCGACCGATTTTTTGCGGGGAAACGGCGGAGCGGTGGTCAGCCAAAGCTTATATGATGAATTGTTCCCCGATGGCAACGGCGTGGGACAAGCGATCCGCATCCAGCAGCAGCCGGTCCGGGTGATTGGAGTATTGGAGCCGCCCAAGGGCCTCTTGGCCTCCTTTGAGCAGGATGAGGTGTATCTTCCCTATGCTACCTGGCGCAATGTCACCGGAAAAAGTGAGATCAACCAGGTGATGCTGCAGATCTCCAGTGCCGAGGCGATCAAGGAAGCGGGGGAAGAGGCGGTTGCCGTCCTGAACCGCAACCACGGCACCGAAGGGGATTACGAAGTGATGAATCTGGACCAGTTGGTCCAGGGGATTAACCAGGTGGCCAACATCATGACCGTGGTGATCGGCAGCATCGGGGGAATCTCCCTGCTGGTGGGCGGGATTGGCGTGATGAACATTATGCTGGTCTCCGTCACCGAACGGACACGGGAGATTGGGATCCGCATGTCCTTGGGCGCCACCCGGGGGCAAATCCTGACCCAGTTTCTGATTGAAGCGGTCACCTTGTCGGTGATCGGAGGTCTGATCGGGATCTTGATCGGGTATGGGACAGCGGCCTTGATCAGCCTGTTGTCTCCGTTGCCGGCGGTGATTTCGCCATTGGTAGCGGCGGGAGCGGTTGCCTTCTCCATCCTGTTCGGAGTCGTGTTTGGGCTGCTGCCGGCCAATAAAGCTTCGCGGCTTAATCCGATTGAGTGTTTGCGGTATGAGTAAGGATCAGCCATATGTATTTATTCCGATCAGCAGCCCAGGATGGGGCTGCTGATTTTTTTGATTTCTCTTCCGTCTGTCTATGTTGCATGATGGAACATGTTTAGGCTGTATGGTGGAGGAGAATACCGGTCAAACGGATATACCATTGTCCAAGTCTTCGGTATACTAGAACATTGGGAATGATTGGAGAAGGGGGAGCGGATGAATGGCCAAGATTTTGATCGTGGAGGATGAACGGGATTTGGCGGATCTGATCGCGGAGCAGTTGACGCTGGACGGGCACCGGACACGGACAGTTCATAATGGAGAAACGGGGCTGAAAGCCTGGAAGGAAGAACAGCCGGATCTGGTCATTCTGGACTGGATGCTGCCTGGCATGGATGGTGTCCATCTCTGCAAGGAGATCCGTAAGCAATCCGTGGTGCCGATTCTGATGTTGACGGCCAAAGGCGAGGAGATGGAGCGGGTGTGGGGATTGGAAATGGGGGCGGACGATTATATGACGAAGCCCTTCAGCATGCGGGAATTACAGGCACGGGTGCGTGCGTCGCTGCGGCGGGTGGTGTTGATGGAACGAAAGATTCAAAACAGCCCGCCATCCGTGGTGGATCACGGTTTTATCCGGCTGCTGGCAGATCAGCGGGAAGTTCACCTGGAGGGTGCGGTGTTGGAGCTGACTCCCAAGGAATATGAATTGTTATCGTTGTTGTTGTCCCATCCCCGGCGGGTGTTCAGCCGTACCTATCTGTTGGAGGAGATTTGGGGAGGCTATCATGTCCATAACGATCGTTCCGTCGACTCCCACGTTTCCCGGTTGCGCCGAAAGCTGGTTCCCTACTCCGCTTCCATTGAAACCGTTTGGGGGACGGGGTATCGGTTTGTGCCGGATCGGGCGGGACAGACATGAGACGCTGGGGGATGTTCGGTGCCGGCCGGTTTCGGGCAGGGATGGAAGGGTTGGTTCCGGTTGTGTTGGCCAGCTTGGCTGTTTGGCTGTTTCCGCCGGGAGGGTTGGTCCAGCTGGGAGGATTGGCCATCGGGTGGTCGCTTCTGGTTCTGTGGGCATTGGTTTGGCCGGCGTATCGAATCCGCCTGCCCATCCGCTATTGGCGTGCATGGATCGGGTTTTCCTGGCTGTACCTCACCGTCATATATATCGTAAATGCGGCTGTCGAATGGCGGCTGGTTTCCATCCATGACGATTTTTTTCGTTCCGTCCAGCATGAATTTGTAAGATCACCATGGGAGTACGGGCTGTACCTGGTCACAAGCGGGGGCACGATTGCATTGGCCCGGGGCGTGTTGCACGTGTGGAGACGATTTTCCCATTGGGTGGAGCGGCGATTGATCCGGCAAATGACGGTCTCCCACATCCAGGTGCTGGGGGTGGTGTTTGCCATCTTCAGTTTGTTGGTGCTTGCTTACTTATTGATATGGGATCTCCCTGATCGGGTCAAAGGGGTGAAAGAGACGGAAGAGGCGGCCCGTTGGACGGCCCCCTTACTGTCGGAGGAAGAAAATGAAAAACGGTTGAAGGAGTGGTTGGAGCAGATGGAACACACCTTGTCTCCCTCCGGACTTTTGACAGCGGAATGGATTGTCTTTGATCAATCCGGCCGGATGTTGGGAGCATCCGGTGAAGGATACAGTCATCGAACCGGAGACATGGTGGAGGGGGCATTGCGGTCGGGCCGTTCTCAATCCACGGTGGTGGAAGGGGAACGAGCCTTGTATGTGGTGGCGGCGCCGATCTATGACGAAGAATTCCAAGTGACGGGAGTGTTGGTGCAGGAGCGTCCGGTGGAACCACTGGAATCCTTTGTCGTGGTCGTGTTGTTTCTTTCCTTTTTTATGCTGGTGTCACTGGCCGTTTTTCCAGTCAGCCTGGGTGTGGCGCTTCTCATATCCGGTGTGTTTGCCTATGTGCGCTCCCGTAAAATGACGGAACGCTTCCAGCAGGTGGCTCAGGCAGCGGAGGAGTGGTCCCGGGGAAATCTGGAGCACCGAATCGGCCCCAACGGTCGGGACGAGGTGGGGAAACTGTCCGACCAGCTGAACCAGGTGGCTGTCTCGCTGGCGCAGGCCCAAGATCGCTTGGCTGCGGAAAAAAGGGAAGTAGAGCGACTGTTACAGTCAAAAAAGGCCTGGGTCTCCGATGTCTCCCATGAGTTGCGCACGCCCGTCGCGTTAATTCACGGTCATCTCGAGATGATGGATGGACAACAGGGAGCGGTCGACCGGGAACGTTTGCCCATCATCCGGAGGGAAGTAACGCGCTTAAAGCAAATGATCGATCAACTGTTTCATCTGGCCGTCTCCGACGATATGCCGGAAGAGGAGTGGGAACGACAGCCGGTGGCGATGGATCAACTCCTGAGGGAGGTAGGGGAGGCGTTTTCCCCTATTGCCTGGCGTGAGCGAAAAATTGCGATGGAGTGGGATCTCCCCCCGAATCTACCGATCGTGATGGGAGACGAGAATCGGATCCGTCAGATTTTGCACAACCTGATCCGTAATGCGCTGCGCCATACCCCCGAAGGGGGAATGGTACGCCTGGCGGCGATGCGGCAGTCGGGGAGCAGACTGGAAGTACGGGTATCGGATACCGGGAGCGGGATTGATCCGGAGGAGTTGGCGCATATCTTTCAGCGCCGTTTTCGCGGGGACGGCCAGATCGTGGGGGATCAGGGAGGGGGGCTTGGACTGGCCTTGGTTAAGGAATGGATAGAGCAGCTGGACGGGGAGGTGACCGTCCACAGTGAGGAGGGGGGCGGCACGGAAGTGGTATTGACGTTTCCGGTTTGATTTGCACACTTTCGCAACACTTTGGCGTCACTTTGGCGAAAATCGTTTGATATCCTCTTTCCAAGCTTCTCATGGTAAAGGAGGACGGGAAGGTGGAAATCCAAATTCAACCTGAACAGAGTCGGTCGGACGGCCGCAAATCATCCGTGTGGGGCGTGTTGACGGATCCATACACACAGTTCGGCCGGATCAAACGAGATCCGCGCATTTGGTCTCCCTTGTTGGTGGTGATCTTGTTATCCATTGTGTTTACGGGAATTCAGGGCTATGTGATTTCACAGCAAGTGCCACTGGATAATGAAGTGCTGGAGGGGATCGAGCAGAATTCATTTGATCAGTTTGTTTTCATCTTTTCCATCGTCGGTGCTGTGTTTGGGGGAACCGTAACGCCGCTGTTTGCTATTCTCGTGATCAGCCTGGTGCAATGGCTCTTGGTTAAGCTTTTTTCATCGGAAGTGGGTTTTCGTCCGCTCTTCTCTCTTAACGCGCATTTGCATATCCTGGCGGTATTGGCTCTGGGAGTGAATGCCACCAGCGGATGGCTCCTCGGATTGTCAGTAGAAGTACAGATGACCAGTCTGGCTGTTTTCTTGTCCACGGAGCATGGGGTGGTTCGCAATCTGTTGTCACAGGTGGAATTGTTTGCAATCTGGAAATGGATCTTGACCGCGGGGGGATTGGCCGTGGTGGCGGGTCTGACCCGTAAGCAAGGTTGGACCGTGGTCGGCATCATAATCGCCCTCAGCTTATCTTTGGCGGCATTGTTCGGATGGGTCGAAACATTTATGGAAGAAATGGTACCGGTCCAATGAGGGGGGAATCACGATGAACCTTAAAAAAGCAGGGATCGGTGCCGCCATTGTGGTCACCATCGCAGGGATGATCGCCTTCTCCTACTACCAATCCGAGGGGGGGAAGACGCAGGAAGTGGAAGTGTTGCGACTGAAGCAGGAGACCTTTACGGAGACGATCATGACATCCGGAGTGCTGGAATCGAGAAAACAGCAACAGGAATACTTCCAGGCGGAACGCGGCACAGTGGAGGAAATTCATGTGAAGCCGGGAGATTCGGTGGATAAAGGGGATGCGCTGGTTCGCTATGGAAGCCCCGACGGCGGCGGGGAAATCCGGCAGGCGGAGTTGGGACTGGAACAGGCCAAGTTGTCACGGTCCGATTTGTATCGGCAGTTGGAAAATATTCGTAAACAAGCGGGCGGTCGGGGTTCCGATGCGGAAAAGGATGTGCTCCACCAAATCCGAGTCGCGGATCTGGAAGTGGCACAAGCGGAAAGCCAGTTGTCACAAGCGCGCCAAAAATATGCGGGGTTAATTATAAAGAGTGAACAGAAAGGGACCGTCATCCGGGTGAATCCGTCGGTACAAATGGGAGAAAACGGGGGTCCAATGATTACCGTTGCGGATCTGAAGCAATTGAAAGTGGATGCGGAAGTGTCGGAATTTGATGCAGTCAAGGTGAAAGAAGGCCAATCGGTGATCGTCCGTTCCGACTCGGTTGAAAAAGGGGAGTGGATGGGAACCGTGAAAGAGGTGGCTTTTGCCCCTGAAGAAAGGGGGAAGGCGGAGTCTTCCCAGGTGGTGTTTCCGGTGGAGATCCACTTGGACGACCCGCCTCCCCTGAAGCTGGGTTCCAACCTGGTGGTGGAGATCACCATCACGGAAAAGAAAGCACTCGGATTGCCCGCTTCTGCGGTGGTGGAACGGAACGACCGGGATGTGGTATTCGTGGTAGAGAAGGGGATCGTCCGGGAACGGGAAGTGAAGACGGGGACCTCCGATTCGGATCACGTGGAGATTCTTTCCGGGGTCGGGAAGACGGATTCCATCGTCGCCGCCCCGCCTGAGGATCTTTCCAGCGGGGCGGAAGTGGTGATCCCATGATCCTCTTGGAAGGGATCGATAAAACCTACGGGACCGGATCCATCGCCGTTACCGTCCTTCGAAATATCCACTTGGAAGTGGGGAGGGGGGAATTTGTGGCCATCATGGGACCGTCCGGTTCCGGCAAATCCACTCTCATGAATCTGATCGGCTGTCTGGATCGGCCCGACTGCGGAACTGTACGGTTAGACGGTATGGAAGTTTCTCAGGCGAGTGAGGGCCAATTGGCAACACTTCGTAACCGCACCATCGGGTTTGTGTTTCAAAATTTTCAGCTCCTCCCCCGTATGAACGCCCTCCGCAATGTGGAATTGCCGCTGGTGTATGCGGGAGCGGCCAAGCGAGAGCGGATGAAGCGTTCCCGGGAGGCGTTGGAACGGGTGGGCTTAAGCGACAGGGTGGAACATTTCCCAGCGGAGCTCTCGGGAGGACAGCAACAGCGGGTGGCTATCGCCCGTGCACTGGTCAACCGTCCCAAGCTGCTCTTGGCAGATGAACCGACAGGGGCTTTGGACACCCGATCGGGAGAGACGGTTTTGGCCCTGTTTCGTGAACTGCATAAGGAAGGAAAGACCGTTGTCATGATCACCCATGATCCGGAAGTGGCCCGTCATGCCGATCGTCAGGTGAGGATTCGGGATGGGGAGATTGTGGAGGATACCGCTTGGAGGAGGGGAGGGGCATGAATTTCCTGGAAAGCGTGCGAATGGCCCTGGATGCCATATACGCCCATAAGCTGCGCTCCCTCCTGACCGTGCTGGGAATCGTGATCGGTGTATCCTCTGTGATCATCATCGTCGCCATCGGACAGGGAGGGGCAACCGAGCTGGCCCAGTCCTTAGCGGGCAGTGGAAATACTGTCTCCATCCAGCCGAGCACCGATTTTTATATGGATAACAACGGAGAAATACCCCCGGACTTCTTTACCGAGGAAGACATCCGGGGGCTGGGGAATATCCCAGAGGTGAAGAAGGTCATCACGAACTATATGAGAGACGGGAATCTGATATACCGTGACAAACGGCTGGATAGTGCGACGGTTATTGGGATGAATAACCGTGAGACGTTGGAGTTGGACGGCCGCAAGGTGGAAAAAGGGAGCCATTTCACTGAGGAAGATTTCAAAAGCGGGTTGGCCGGTGCCTTAATTGGTCCTAATGTGGAAGAGGAGTTATTTGGTGACGGCGGAAAAGCGGTTGGCGAGATTATCCGGATTGAAAATCAACCGGTGGTTGTAATAGGGGTGTTGGCCCCACAGGAAGGGCTTTTTGGAGGATTTGACTTCCAGTCTGTCTATATCCCGGATAAGGTGTGGAACCGGATCTTCGGTCAAGGGGAGATTAATCGGGTGACGCTACAAGTCGATTCCCCTGAGCAAATCGAATCAGTAGGAGAGCGAGCGATCAAGATTCTGGAGGCCAACCACAACATCGAGGGCCAATATGAAGTGATGAACCTGGAGAAAATCGCCGAAGGGATCAACCAAGTGACCACGATTATGACGTTGGTGATCGGATGCATTGCCGGCATTTCCCTGTTGGTGGGCGGAATTGGTGTGATGAATATCATGCTGGTCTCCGTGACGGAACGGACCCGGGAGATCGGCATTCGAAAATCGCTCGGTGCCACCCGGGGTAAAATCCTGATGCAATTTTTAGTAGAGTCCGTCACCCTGTGTGTCATCGGAGGGGCCGTAGGATTAGCGGCGGGAGCCGGAATCGCCAACCTGATCGCCTGGCTGTCCCCTTTACCGGCGTTGGTCAGTCCGCTTGTGGCGATGGGGGCCTTGATGTTTTCCATGTTGTTCGGGGTCGTATTCGGCATCCTTCCCGCCAACAAAGCGGCCAAGTTGGATCCCATCCAGTGTCTGAGGTGGGAATGAGCGGCTATCGTCCATGGATCGGAACGTCTGTTGGCGGCCGATCCATTTTTTCTAGCAATGCGGTGACTTTGTCCGATGGGTCCAACCAGCCCAAATGACATACCATCACACCGATGGATACCCGTGAGCGTACTTTCCATCTCTTTTTCAGCAAAGCGACATACTTGGCAACCGATCGTCTGCTGATATATAATTCTTGGGCAATTTCTTCGTCCTTATATCCTTTTGCGATTAAACGGGCGACATCCCTTTCGATCGATGAAATTTTTAATCCGTTGGTGTACATTCTACTCCTCCTTCTTGTTGTAAAAGTTCAGTAGAATGGAGATGGTGAAAAAATTTTTCTATATCGACCAACCATTGTATACACTTACGACATATCATTGATAGGCTCCTCCCTATTCCGACATTTTTTATGAGACCATTACGTAAATGTTACCAATTCTTTTCATAATAATATTCAAAAATTTCAGACTAAAAAAGAGCTATCTACTTTGCATTTTTGTGAAGTACAAAGGTTTTATTTATCGGTTTAAAATCCAAATAGAAGATGCCCGACTATTCGGACGGGCATCTACAGTAAAGGAAAGGAGTTGAAAATCATGTTTGAATTGCTCAACACCCTGGGCTTGGATCCGGCTCTCGTGGAACACATCATCGCCCTGCTTCGCCAAGGCATTTCTTCTCTGCCGGTGCCGTCTTGGGCCAAGCCCATCATACTGTTCCTGTATCAGACTTTCGGTGAGGGTGCTGTCCGTAACTTCTGATCTGCTTGAGGTAGGAGGGGGGCCATTCGCCTCCTACCTCCATTTTATGTTGCTTTTGATTGGATAGAACCGTTTTATCTATAGGATGGAAGCTGCCACATCCGAGCTTTCTTTAAACCTATTTTAGCAGATGGAGTGGAATGGTCAACATGAATCCCATTTACAGGATGTTGGCACGGGAGAAGCCGGGTCTGACTCTGGCAGCGGGACTGATGATCGCAGGTGTTTTGATGGGGTTGGCGTTAGGTAAGCAGCTTGAGGCGCTTGCCCTGACGCCGGATCATTCGATTCCCCATGGCAGGGATGTGGAGATCACATGGTGGGAGTTGACCTCACACAATATCAAGGTGGGTTTGTTGTTTGCGTTTGGGGCACTGTTCGCATCTCTTCCCACACTCTTTTTTGGCATACTCAATGGGGTTTGGTTTGGTATCGCCATGGTGGATGCTTGGGATCGGATGTCGATATGGGCCGTTTTTGCCGGAATGATCCCCCACGGAGTGGTGGAAGTCCCGGCCATTTGGCTGGTTACGGCGGCTGGACTGCGCCCGTTGTTTATTCTATTTGCATATATGAAGGGGAAGACGATTGTCTGGCTGGAGGAGGGGAAGCAATTTTTTTCATTGATCGTATGCTCTTGCTTACTATTTAGTTTTTCCGGTTTCATAGAGGTGTATGTGACTCCCCGGATCATGGAATGGTTTTGATGAGATAGAATTTAAAGGAGATAAGAGGATGAACCCATCCGTTCATTTTCGGCCACAAGGAAAACGTTTTCTTATTTTAATCACACATCCACGCCAGTTTTTTCATTCGTTGGATGAACGACCTCCCCTCTTTCTGGTTGGAATGGGTTATGCTTTGATTACAGCATTGGTGTATGGGGGGATGACCTGGTATACGGATACGGGTGCGCTGGTAGAGTCGTTGCCGCAAATAAGCGGACTGAATGCTTCCCAGGTGGCGGTGCTGGAGAATGCCGCTTGGTTAATCACCATGGGTATTTCCATCTTTACCGGCTTTTTAACTCCTCTGGTCAGCATATTGTTGTTTTCGTTGGTCGTCAAAGGAGTCTTGTTGGTTTTCCGAGTGTGGATCCCTTATCGCCGATTGGTGGAAATCGGGGTATTTTCGCATATACCGGTGGTGATAGGGTTATTGATTCAAGCGGTATTGGCGTGGAACATGGGAGTAGGGTTGGATGAGATGCGCAATCTGACCAGTATGCTTGTGTTATGGGAGGATTTTTCCTTTATGGGGATGGAGGGATTCCTGTCACGATTGGAAATCTTTCTGCTCTGGTCCGTTACTCTGTTCGGCTGGGGGTTGTCCGTGCGGGAAGGGTTGTCTATCAAGAAAGGGATGTCCGTCACTTATCTGGCATGGTTGGCCATTACAGCGATCGTCTCACTGTTCAGCCTACAGTCGTAAAAAAGTGAGACGTGACCGTCAAGCGTAAGGAGGATCAAGATGCTTTTGACGGATCGAGAGCGTGAAGTAGCCGTATTGATTGCCAAGGGATACAAAGACGAAGAAATCGCGGATCGCTTGGATATCAGCCGTAGACGGGTATGTGAAATGGTTTCCTCCATCAAGGAAAAATGGGATATCGGATCGCGGGTGGAAATCGGGGTGCTTGCTTATCAGATCGGCTGGATATGTGATCCCCAAACCGCTAATATAGCCGAGCATTTAAGATAAAATTATCTTCTGTATAGTGTCTATTAAATTTTAGGAATCTTTAGATTTTGATTCCATAAATAACCATAAATAATAGGCGGGTGATCATCCAGGCCCAGGATCTAGTGATGAAAAGGTCCGAGGGGCCTTTTTTACGGTACCTTGATTGTCCTGTCATTCCGACAGAATCGTCCGTTGCTGGCGCCAAGTGTAGTTTCCCCTTCCATGGGGAATATAATCGAGAGTCGTAGTGGGATCTGACCGTGAAGGAGGGCCCTGGGTGGGTTCAAATCATAAAGAAAAGCGGGGGGCAGGATGGTTTGCTCGAGTGGGGGGGATGATCCGCAGGGCCGTTCAAGCGATTCCCGCCCTGTTGAAGCTGGGAAAAGCAGGCGGTACGTTTTGGAGTATGGTCATCACGGTAGTGGTCTACACGCTGATTTTTCCATGGACGTTTTCTCTGGGTTTGGTAGTGATGATCTTCATCCATGAGATGGGGCATGTCTGGGCAGCCAAACGAAAAAGATTACCCGTGTCGGCCCCTGCCTTTATCCCCTTTGTGGGAGCGCTGATCACGTTGAAAAAGCAGCCTCAGGATGCGGCTACCGAAGCCTACGTGGCGTTGGGAGGACCGGTGGTGGGCACTATAGGGGCATTTGCCTGTTATCTTCTTTATCTGTGGAGCGGTTTGGATGTACTGTTGCCCATCTCATTGATCGGTTTCATCCTGAACCTCTTCAACTTACTTCCGATCCATCCGTTGGATGGGGGACGAATCGTCACCGCTATTTCCCGCTGGTTTTGGGCAGCCGGGTTGGCGGCGGGTCTTTTCCTTATTCTTTATACGTTTAATATTCTGCTGGTGCTGATCTGGTTATTGTTTGCTTATCAATTGTGGGACACATACTTTCCCCGCAAACGACAAAAAGTCCGTACGTTGCAGGCCACGGCCCGTTTTGGTCGCGAACGGTTTGATCACATGGGTGTATGGATTCCAGGGGAGAAACACGAGCGTGAGCTGGAATTTGTACAGTACTGTACACTTCGAAATCGGGAGCATTGGTGTGACATTGTTTACCCCGGGGTGGGGATTATTCATCGTCTTCACGATTTTACCGGTCGTTTCAAAGGCGTGCGACTGATGGAAACCCGAGTGGAGGAAGAAGAGACGGGTCCATCGGTTCACATGGAATTGCAGCTCACTTATGTTCCGGGAGAAGAGGAAGGTTTTCTGCGGAAAGATGAGGCTTATTATAATGTGAAGGCCCGGACCCGCTTTGGGTATGGCTTGGTTTATTTCGGACTGGGCGCCTTTCTGTTGTACATGGTGTTTCAATTAACCGGCTTTTCGCTGGCGGGGCCGGCCGTTGTTTCGTGAAAATGGGATCAAAAAAACCCCGCTCCAGTGTCGATGATGGAGACGGGAGTTTTTTGTTTTAACCGTTTCGCTTCAATTTACCGGTACGCATGGCGTGCGCCTCCGCTCGGGAAAAAATCCACAACCCCAGCGGGATCAGGGCTACTCCGATGACGAGCAATTTGGCCAACTGGGGCCACAGCATCTCAAATCCAGCCCCCTGTAAAATGGCGGCTCGGGCCGCTTCCAAGGCGTAGGTGCCCGGTGAAATGACGGACAAGGGGTATAACCAAGCAGGGAGTACGTCGACCGAATAGTAAATGCCGGAAACCAACAGGATGATCCCTTGAATGATGTGAGTGGCTTGTGCACCCCGTTCCGGCGACAGCAGTGGGAAGACGGCGGCGATCAGTCCCAGCCCCATAAAGGCAGGGCTGCCTACGGCTAACACGATCAGGGCATGGATGAGGGATGATGCAGGAATGTGCAGGTTGAAAAAGAAAGCGACAACCAGCAGGACAATGCTGGTGCGGAGCAATCCATACAAGATCGCAAATAGGCACATCCCCGCCAAATGAGTAAAACGATGGATGGGAGCCATAAACGTATATTCAATGGTCCCCTCCCAACGCTCCCACGTGATGGAGTTGGAGATTTCTTCGAAAATTACGGATAAAAATCCCCAGAACAACGCTCCGATCACTAAAAACAAAACCACTTCCTCCTGGCGGTCGGGGCTGATTCCCTCCGACAGCCCGATCAGTCCGATGGTAAGCGCGTTGATCACGGTATAGAAAAGGAAAACGCCTTCCCATGCGAGATAACGGCGGATCAAGCGGAAGCTGCGTTCCACAAAGGCAAACATGCCGGACCATTCCAGGGCGAGCTTAGTTGCTGTCTTCATCAGCCAACACATCCTCCCAATCTTTCCCTGTCAGCTGAAAGAACACTTCCTCCAGCGAATCGGTTCCTACTTGTTTTTTCAATTGTTCCGGTGTATCCAATGCGATGAGTGTGCCCTTGTCGATGATGGCAATGCGGTCACAGAGACGTTCGGCTTCGTCCATATCATGCGTGGTTAGAATCATGGTGGCATCATGGGTCTGTTTGACTTCCTCCACATACTGTTGTACATCCCGCTTCGATTTGGGGTCGAGACCGGTGGTGGGTTCATCCAGCAGAATGAGCACGGGCGAGGTCATCAACGCCCGGGCGATGGCCACCTTTTGCTGCATGCCCCTGGAGTGGGTCTCCAGGGGGGAGAATGCTTTATTGCGGGAAATGCCCAACCGGGTCAGGATGGATAGGGCTTTTTCTTGAGCCGCCTCCACCGGCAAGCCATACAGACGAGCAGCGTAACGCAGGTTTTCCACGGCGGACAGCTTTTTGAAAAAGGAAGCTTCCACTGAAACCCGGTTGATCCAGCGCCGCACTTCGAGATGATGGGTGGATACATCTTTTCCGAAGACGGTAATGGTTCCATCATCGGGCAAGAGTAAGGTGGAGATTAAACGGATTAATGTCGATTTGCCGGATCCGTTGGGACCCAGGATGCCGAAAATCTCGCCCCGTTTGACCTCAAACGAAACGTGATTGACCGCATGAACCCATTTTTTTTCGCCGCGGAATGCGTTTTTCAAACTGCGGCTTCCCTCCACCCATTCAGAAAATCGTTTACAGGCTTGATGGCAGCAAATGGCGACTTCACTGTCGATGTTCTCAGTTTGGTGCACTCGGACTTGGGGAGACAACGAATCGGTTTGTCGTTCGATCAGTTGGGGCATCACGCAACACTCCTTTTTGCTTATGGCATGTCTGAACAATCCGTAGTGCGAGACCCCGGGCCGGTATGGCTGTCTTCGTTTCGTTGCAAAAAGCGTACGAAAGTGACCCAGGCGAGACTTGTGCTCTGCGAGTGCAAAGTCGAACCAAAAGCCATACCAACACTCCCTTTTTCTCATGGAAAAATGAATGACCAGACAGGCCCTAGTCGGATGGGGATATTCTGAGTCCAGGACCCGTGAGGGGTACCCTCACTGCTCCCTTGGCGCGGCCGGATCTTTTGTTCTCCGTCCCTCGTCATAAGAGAAGACACCATCGGTATGGACGGTAGGGGATGGGGCTGGGGGTCGGCGGAGCAGACGCGCGAGCCCCTTGCGTATTCGGTGATACAGAGAGGGGCGGATGTGACGGGGTTGGCGATGAAACGATTCCATCGCCCGTTCCCGCTCCCGCTGATGACATTCCAGAAAGTAAGGATTGTGAAACATAGGGAAAACCTCCTTTAGAAGATAAAAAACGCCACAGACCGAAATCCGGTCTGTGGCATGGCTCTCCGCGCATACGCGCAGAAGGCATCAAAAAGCCGCAGGCCGGAAACGACCTGCGGCGGGGTTAACCACGTAATAGTGGATTAACGGGGAACAGATCCCCAAGCCGGAGGTCGCCGGAATAAATGACCGAAAATGGACACACCACTCCCGAAGTAAGCACCTGTGAGTGCCAGACGGATGTTGCCCCCGGTGCAAGCAGCAAAGGGCAGACGAAATTTATGGTGGATCACTGTCAGTTGTAACATCATGTCGACGACCTCCTTTCATAAATAGTGTCACAAACAAAAGCACTTTGATTGTACTTCGCACGAAGCGACCGTGTCAACGGATTTTTTCAAAAAATAAAGCCCAGTGTGAAAATTAGCCGATGTTCGATTAAAAAACCCCGATCCACTGCTGTGATCGGGGCTTGGAACAGATCTACTTTTGGGCGAATTCGATGTTCATGGCTCGGGCCATCAATGTGGGAAGATCCGTGTTATCTTTTAAACTGCTGAAATGCTCGGAACCGGGACCGTAGGCGTACAGGGGAACGTCCACACCGGTATGTACGCTGCTGGACCAGCCGATCAGAGCGTGTTCGCTTATGATCGCATTAATGGCGTCGGTCGGATCGTGAGCGTCTAGGATTCGCTGGGCTTCTTTCTGAGTGATGTCGAGGTTGGCGTATGTTTTTAAGACCGTTTTGGCATTGCTGCGTTTTTTGTTCAACTTTGTTGCCATCCGCTCTCCGGTGGCAGTGACATCGCGGAGAATTTCCGGTTTGGCCGCGTATTGTCCATAACCGCCGACGGACATGCCGCTGGTTTCATGGTCGCCGGCCACCACGACCAGGGTGTTGCCGTCCTTTTTGGCGAAGTCGACAGCGGCTTTCACCGCTTGTTCAAAAGCGGCGGTGTCATGCATGGCCCAGGCGGCGTCGTGGGCGTGACCGGCCCAGTCGATTTGGCTGCCTTCTACCATCAGAAAAAAGCCTTGTTCATTCTTATTCAGGGTTTGAATGGATTTTTCCGTCATCTCCCGCAGGCTGGGCTCTCTCGTCTCTTCACGATGCAGTTCAGGTGCCATCGTGTCATCGGCAAAAAGGCCCAGCAGTTTATCGGAGTCCGCTTTTTGCAGCTGGTTCTTGTTTTGAACCCATTGATATCCGTCACGGCGGGCTTCACGGATCAAATTGCGTTCTTTTTGTTTTCCGCCTTTGGATTCAGGCAGAAAGAATTTTTTGCCTCCACCCAGCAGAACGTCCACCCGCTCCAATAGTTGGGGAGCGATGTCGGCTTCGTCGGCACGGGAAGCGACATGGGATGCAAACACGGCGGGAGTGGCGTGGGTGATGGTGGAAGTGGCAACCAGGCCGGAAGACTTCCCGGCTTCAATCGAAGCTTCCAGGATGGTTTGCAATTCCTGGCCTTGGGGGTCGACACTGATTTTACCGTTATCCGTTTTTACTCCGGTGGCCATTGCCGTTCCGGCTGCAGCAGAATCCGTCACCTTGGAGCTGTTGGAATCGGTCTTCATCATTCCGACAAGCATGTTGTCCCATACGGGAGTAGACCCCTTAAACCAACGGTAATTGGTGGCATAAGAGGAATCAAACCCGTCGGGAATCAAGAAGATCACGTTTTTTACCGGATCTTCAGCAAGCGGAAATTTCTCCGCTTCCGCATTAACGAAAAGGGACAGCGAGAACACGGAGACCAACAACGAGAGAACCAAGGCAACGTTTGGCCACTTTTTCCACATGAAAATGATCCACTCCCTCGAATATTAGTATCCACAACCGATGTTGCCTATAGCAAGTAAACGTGTTGTTATTTCATCATGATTTTTTTTACTATTACAAAATTCTTATATATTATTTGTAATCGTTATGTACGGAGCAGTAGAAGGGGTGGAAAACGGATGTTTCGTGCAGGGGGCTTGTTTTCGGGTATTGAAAAAGGGGGGTATAATAGAAACAGGTGCGAGGTTCATGTTTCTAGTGTGTTGTTCGTATAGGGAGGCTTTGTCTTACGGCGGTGTGACTTGCCACACATAGCGAGAACGAATGTGACCGAGGCGTCACTGGTGCTCTGTGAGTGCATGGGAACAAAGACGGAAAACAACCCGACCGACCCGGAATTTCACCCGACGGATTTATCAGACAGGCCCAAGTACTAGTTCATCATCTGCGTGAGCATGGAGGGGTACACCCTGGAAAGAAAGCGAAAGCTTCGATTAAAGATTGGATACCGAACAATAAAGACCGCGTTGGGAACCGGTTTATCGGTATGGTTGGCACGGGAGTGGGGTTTGGATCATTACACGATGGCGGGTGTCATCACCATGCTGTGCATCCAGCCTACGATCAAGCGCTCGGTTACAGCCGCGTTTTCCCGTCTGTTGAGTGGTTTTTTGGCCCTGCTGGCGAGCGGTCTGGTGTTTACTTTGGCTGGGTACAACATACCGGCTGTGATTTTGTTCTTCTTGTTGTTTATCCCGCTGGCTGCTCGTCTAAACATTCAGGAGGGCCTCGTAATCAGTGCGGTGGTTATTTTTCATATATTTTTGTACAAGGAATGGAACGCCTCCATATTCCTCAATGAGATGGCACTGATCCTTATCGGTGTGGTAATGGCGTTGGTGTTAAATCTTCATATGCCCCATTTAGAGCAACGAATGGAGCGGATGCGAAAGCAGATTGATCAGGCATTTGACGAATCGTTGCTGCGGGTGGCCGAAAGCATCCGGGCGGGGGAAAGCCGTTGGCCGGATCAGGAGCTGGAACGGCTGAAAACGTTGATGCAACAAGCGGAGGAGCTGGGTCGTTCCGATGTGGAGAATCACCTGTTTCGAGGAAAAGGATCTTTTCAGCGCTATTTGGATGTACGGAAACAGCAGTTTTACGGATTGGAACGGATGGATCCACTGCTCCATTCGCTGCGGGGGCAGGATCCCCACGGCGATCCGATCGCCGGGCTGCTGGAAGCGTGGGTAGAAGGAAAAGCCGTTGCGAGAGACGAGAGGGAGCTTCATTCGATGGAGGAATTGGCTCGTTTATATGAAAGCTTCCGCGCCGATGAACTTCCCGCCACCAGGGAGGAGTTTGAAACGCGTTCCGCTCTCTACCAGCTGTTGCGGGAATGGTCCCACTATATTCGTTGGGAACAGCGCTTGACGGGTCGCCCCCAGTCTTGACGTCCCGTTCACGTAGGTGAAACGGGTGGGCATCCAAGCAGTTTTAACTTTTCTCGATCAAATTAAATTTCTGCCGATAGCAGTGTTTCCGTTGTCAGTCCAAAATGACGTTTAAAACTCTCACCGTTTCTTCGGCCGGATCGTGGTGGTGGGGCCGTGTTCCGCGGTATGTTTGTCAGTGTCTGATAGAGTCGGACACAAGATTATTCCCTTACCGGTGTTCATCAGATTCCGCTTTGTCATGATTATCGATTCATTCGACGCTTTTTGTACCCGTAACAAATGGATAAGCGGATTCAACCTGCTCCCAATCGGGTATTCCGTTTGTTCAACTAAAAAGTCGGATCCCTTCACCCCGAGAGTAGATGCGTTTTCTTTCAGGGGTGATCTTTTTATCCAAACAGGGAGGACAAGCTTTGGGGGAAGCCGATCATCCCCTATAAATGAAATATAGTGATGGAGAGGTACCAATAGAAATATCGATATAAACAACAGAGAATGGGTTTCACACCCCTTCTTGGGACATCATAGCTAAACGACAGGGGAGTAGAGAAGCCAATGACAAATACGACAAAACCGGATCTTATTTTTGATATGGATGGAACGCTGTTCCAGACGGAAAAGGTGGCAGTTCCGGCTTTTCATCGAACCTTTCGCCGCTTGAAGGAGGCGGGGTTTTCCGTGAGAGAGGCGCCGGATGAGCGCGCCATTCAAGCCGTGTTCGGTTTGACACTGCACGACATTTGGGAACGGTTGTTGCCGGGGACGGAGAAAAACGTGAGGGAAACGGCGGACAGCTGGTGGCTAGAAGAGGAACTGAAGGGTTTGGAACAGGGGATGGGCGAATTGTATCCGGGGGTAGAAGCGACCCTTCATCGTCTCCATCGAAATGGACACCGGCTGTTTATTGCTAGTAACGGATTGGGTCCATACATACGGGGGATCTTGCAAACCTTTCACTTGGCTCCCCTCTTTACCGCGGTCTATTCTGCCGGTGAACAGGGAATAGGAGAGAAAGAGAGGCTAGTGGAAAAGCTGATAAAGGAACACGCCGTCCATCATGGTGTCATGATCGGGGACCGCAGCTCTGATGTTCGTGCAGGAAAAATGAACAATCTGTGGGTGGTGGGATGTCGTTATGCCGGATACCCGCAGTTTGGCCGGGGGGATGAACTGGACGGGGCTGATTTTATCCTTTCGTCTTTTGAGGATTTGGAAGGCTGGTTAAAAGAAGCCGCCTGGCGATAAAAAGGAGGGGTGGAGATGGAAGGAGACAGTGTATGGGTGATTCCCTATGGGGAAACGGCTGTTCGATTGTTGATCGCCACTTTGTTGGGGGGATTGATCGGATGGGAACGGGAGCGAAACAACCATCCCGCCGGATTTCGCACGCATATACTGGTTTGTACCGGTTCGGCTCTGATCATGTTGATCTCGATCTATGGTTTTGCCCCATTTATGGAAGAAAGTCAAGTGCGGTTTTCGCCTGATCGTATCGCTGCGCAAGTGGTGAGCGGAATCGGCTTTTTGGGAGCGGGAACCATCCTGCGCCAGGGATTTACCGTCAGCGGCTTAACCACCGCCGCGTCGTTGTGGGTGGTGGCGGCGATTGGATTGGCGGTGGGGTGCGGCCTTCATTTTGAAGCAGCGTTAACCACCATTATCGCCTTGGTCAGCTTGGAGCTGTTGAATCGGGCGGAGGGAATTCTCTTCCACCGTAAACGGCTCAAAGTGGTTCGAATCCATGCGGTAGACCAACCGGGTTTATTGGGAGAACTGAGCACGGCCATGGGGAAGGCGGGGACCTCCATCCGGCAGGTGTTGATTGATGATGGGGAGGAATCAGTAGTGGAAATCACCTTTACCCTCCGGCTCCCCCCCGATAAAAAGGTGACGGAGATCATCGAGATTGTGCGGGAGATATCGGGAGTAAAAAGTGTTTACGTGGACTGACGGACCCAAAGGATATCAGGCGTTTTTTCGTGGGGGAACTCCGATTCTGACAGAGGTGTAAACCGTATGAAAAGGGAGACGGGGGTTACAATGGTGAGTAGCGGGTCATAGCGAGACCTGGGAACGAAGTGACCAATGGCGAGACTTGTGATCTATGAGTGCATCGCGAGACCTGGGAACGAAAGGAACCAAAGGCGAGACTGGTGGCTGTGAGTGCATCACGGGACTGGGAACGAAGTGACTAGGGCCTGTCTGGTAATTCAATTTTTCGCAAGAACAAGAGAGGGTCGGTGTGGCTGGCGGAGAGCCTTTGCGCTTTTTGCAACGAAACGAAGACAGCCATACCGACCCGGGATCCCGCCACAGATTTATCAGACACGCCCTAAAGCGGGATATGTGCTTCATGTGCGCCTCTTGGCAACCATCCATCGATTCGCTATAATAAAGGCGTAAGGTCAAAGTCAGTCAAAGTCAGCTAAAATCAGCGGGAGGTTCTCCGATGTCGAGTATCTCAGACATCATTGAACGATATCTCATAAAAACATTGCGGGAAGCTCCTTCGGGAACCATTCAGGTGAAGCGAAGCGAGTTGGCGGATCTGTTTCAATGCGTCCCGTCCCAGATTAACTATGTGATTAGCACCCGGTTCACTGTGGAAAAAGGTTACGTAGTGGAAAGCAAGCGGGGCGGCGGCGGTTACATCCGCATCCGGAAGGTGCGCTTTGTCACTCCCAAAGCTCACTATGATATGCTCCTTCGTATGATCGGCAACCAGCTGAGCCAATCAGCCGCCGAAGATCTGATTGCACGCCTCCAGGATGAAAGGTGGATGACTGTGCGGGAAGCGCATATGGTGAAAAAGTTGGTTTCCCGAGAGGTGCTGGATCTGCCGATTCCCCTGCGGGATAAAGTGCGGGCGCGCATGCTGCGTTCCGTTGTGACGACGCTATTCGCCAGCAAAGGAGAGTGACCCCGATGCAGTGCCAGGAATGCGGTAAGCGTCCGGCCACCCTACACTACACCAAAATAATCAACGGGGAGAAGACCGAATTCCATCTCTGTGATGGGTGCGCACGAGATAAGGGGGAGCAGATGCCGGGTTTTGATGGAGGGTTTTCCATCCATCATCTGTTATCCGGTCTGTTGAACATGGATACCCCCGTCTCAGAGGGGAAACCCCGCGGCCAGGAAGGAAGCCCTTCCGGTTTACGTTGTTCTACCTGTGGTCTCACATACAGCCAATTCAGCAAGATTGGACGCTTCGGGTGCAGTGATTGCTATCAGGCTTTCGGTGAACGGTTGGATCCCCTGTTCCGCCGTGTTCACGGCCATACGGCTCACCGGGGAAAAGTGCCGCGGCGAACCGGAGGAAAGTTGAAGCTCCGTCGCGAAATGGAACAATTACGGGATGAATTGTCCAAGTGCATCCGGAACGAAGAATTTGAAGAAGCGGCACGGTTGCGAGACCGGATTCGCTCGCTTCAGGAAAAATTGCAAGGGTAAGGAGGAGGGAGTTGACATGTCACTCCGACGGTTCACCGAACACGCGCTGAGTGAGTGGATGCGAGGGGAGGGCCCGCAGTCGGATATCGTCATCTCCAGCCGTGTCCGCATTGCTCGCAACTTGTCCGGGCTCCCTTTTCCCATGTTGGCCACCTCCAGCCAATCGGCGGAAGTGGTGCGGAAAGTGGAGGAAGCGTTGCGCCAAAATCCGGTTGATCTTGTTATCCGGGAAGCCGAGCTGATTCGGATGGATGACTTATCCGATCTGGAAAAGCGGGTGCTGGTGGAAAAGCATCTCATCAGTCCCCATCTGGCGGAGGAATCACGTCATGGAGCCGTCATTCTCTCCAAAAACGAAGCGGTCAGCATTATGATCAATGAAGAAGACCATCTCCGGATCCAGTGCCTCTTTCCAGGCCTGCAAACAGATCAGGCATGGCGGCTGGCCGACGAGCTGGATAATGGGTTTGAAAATACGCTTTCCTACGCTTTCAGCGAAAAGAGCGGTTATCTGACTAGTTGTCCCACCAATGTGGGCACCGGGATCCGGGCATCGGTGATGGTGCATTTGCCTGCCTTGGCGATGACACAGCAGATGAACCGGCTGTTTCCCGCCATCACGCAGGTCGGTTTGGCCGTGAGGGGGATATATGGGGAAGGGTCGGAAGCCCTGGGCAATCTGTACCAGGTATCCAACCAAGTCACCTTGGGTCAGGCGGAACAGGAGATCATCGACAAGCTGCAAAGTGTCGTTCGCCAAATGATCGAGCATGAAAAAAATGCCCGTGAGCGCCTGATGGAAACGATGCGCACCCAGTTGGAGGATCGGGTTCACCGCTCGTTTGGTGTTTTGGCACACGCGCGGATCATCAGCTCAAAGGAAGCGATGGAGCGCCTCTCCGATGTGAGGCTGGGTGTGGACCTTGGCCTTTTGTCATCGGTATCCGCCAATGTGATGAACGAATTGATGGTGAAAACACAGCCCGGATTTTTGCAGCAACATGCCCGGATGCGGTTGGACTCCGATGAGAGGGATATGCGTCGGGCGGCACTGATTCGGGAACATATCCATAAACAGGACTGATATTCCCCAAAAGCGAGGTGCATGGACGCATGATGTTTGGACGATTCACGGAACGAGCGCAAAAAGTGTTGGCGCTCGCCCAAGAAGAAGCGGCCCGGTTGGGTCACGGAAACATCGGAACCGAACACATTCTCCTGGGATTGGTACGCGAAGGCGAAGGCATTGCCGCCAAAGCGTTGATGGGATTGGGCCTGGGGTTGGAAAAAATCCAAAAAGAAGTGGAATCTCTCATCGGACGCGGGCAGGGACAGCCTTCCAACATCGCCTATACTCCCCGGGCTAAAAAAGTGATTGAGTTGTCGATGGACGAAGCCCGCAAACTGGGCCACACCTATGTCGGAACGGAACATATCCTCCTGGGATTGATCCGGGAAGGGGAAGGGGTGGCGGCCCGGGTACTCAACAACTTGGGAGTCAGCTTAAACAAAGCCAGACAGCAAGTGCTGCAGTTGCTGGGCAGCTCGGAGGCGGTCAGTTCTCATCAAAGTGCCGGCAATGGGGCCAACACACCCACATTGGACAGTTTGGCAAGGGATTTGACGGCATCGGCCAAAGAAGACAACCTGGATCCGGTGATTGGACGCAGCAAAGAAATTGAACGGGTGATCCAAGTGTTGTCCCGCCGTACCAAGAACAACCCGGTTTTGATCGGTGAACCCGGTGTGGGAAAAACGGCAGTGGCTGAAGGGCTCGCCCAAAAGATCGTGGACGGGGAGACCCCGGAAACCCTGCGCGGCAAACGGGTCATGACCCTGGACATGGGGACCGTGGTGGCCGGAACAAAATACCGGGGTGAATTTGAAGACAGGCTCAAAAAAATCATGGATGAGATCCGGCAAGCCGGCAATGTGATTCTGTTTATTGACGAGTTGCACACCCTGATCGGGGCCGGCGGTGCAGAAGGGGCCATCGATGCCTCCAATATTTTAAAGCCGGCACTTGCCCGCGGAGATTTGCAGTGCATCGGTGCCACCACTCTGGATGAGTATCGCAAGTATATCGAAAAAGACGCCGCTCTCGAACGTCGTTTCCAACCGATTACGGTGGACGAACCGACGGCGGATGAAGCCTTTCAGATCTTGCAGGGACTCAGGGACCGCTATGAAGCTCACCACCGGGTGAAGATCACCGATGAAGCGATCGACCAGGCGGTGAAGTTGTCGGATCGTTATATCACCGAGCGATTCCTGCCGGATAAAGCGATCGACTTAATCGATGAAGCGGCTTCCAAGGTCCGTCTCTCTTCCTACACGGTTCCGCCGGAACTGAAAGAGATGGAGCAGAAGTTGGAAGAAGTGCGAAAAGAAAAGGACGCTGCAGTTCAAAGTCAGGAATTTGAAAAAGCGGCTTCCTTACGGGATCGGGAACAGAAACTTCGTGAAGAATTGGAGTCCACGCGCAATCGTTGGAAAGCGGACCAAGGAAAAACCGATTCCCAAGTGACAGGGGAAGACATCGCGGAAGTGGTGGGAAGCTGGACCGGGATCCCGGTGCGGAAACTGGCGGAAGAAGAATCGGAACGTCTGCTGAAAATGGAAGAAATCCTGCACGAGCGGGTGATCGGGCAGGATGAAGCCGTCCGCTCCGTTTCCCGGGCCATCCGCCGGGCACGGGCCGGTTTGAAAGACCCCAAACGGCCGATTGGTTCCTTCATTTTCTTAGGCCCCACCGGGGTGGGGAAAACAGAACTCGCCCGCGCTTTGGCTGAGGCGATGTTCGGAGATGAAAGCGCCATGATTCGCATCGACATGTCGGAATATATGGAGAAGCACACCACCGCACGCTTGGTGGGAGCCCCTCCGGGATATGTCGGTTATGACGAAGGGGGTCAACTGACGGAAAAGGTGCGGCGCAAGCCCTACTCCGTCGTGCTGTTTGACGAAGTGGAAAAAGCCCATCCCGAAGTGTTTAATGTCATGCTTCAAGTGTTGGAGGATGGCCGCCTGACCGACGGAAAAGGACGAACGGTTGATTTCCGCAACACCGTGATTATCATGACTTCCAATGTCGGTGCCGATATGATCCGCAAAAACACCCGCTTAGGCTTTGTTACAGGGGAAACGGATGCCGACGAGTATGAAACGATGAAACAGAACGTAATGGAAGAGTTGAAAAAGAGTTTTCGTCCGGAATTTCTCAACCGAATCGATGATTTGATCGTTTTCCACTCCTTGAAAGAGGAGCATTTGGAGGAGATCGTCTCCCTCATGTCGGCTGAGCTGCGCAAGCGTCTCAAGGAACAGGAGATCGATTTCATCCTTACCGATGCGGCCAAGCGCAACCTGGCCAAAGCCGGCTTTGATCCCACTTACGGGGCCCGTCCACTTCGCCGGGCCATCCAGAAACATATTGAGGATCGGCTGTCTGAAGAATTGCTGAAAGGCAATATCAAACACGGGGATACGGTGGAAATCGACGAAAAGGACGGAGAATTGACAGTGACACGGACGGAGCTGAGCCCTTCGACCCAGGCGTGATCCAACCATCAACACCGCCCCCCTCGGGGGCGGTGTTCCTGTTGGGGATGCTCGTTTACCGAGAAAGATTTTGATATAATGGTTAACGGAACCATAAGCATGAATAGGGGACTCGTAGTGGCAAAAATTAAATCAAAATTCGTCTGTCAGGAATGCGGTTACGAATCACCCAAGTGGATGGGGCGTTGTCCGGGTTGCGGTCAGTGGAACACCCTGGTGGAAGAAAGGGAGTCCCGTCATGCACCGGGACGTACCGGATCCGCCGGTTACGAGGGTCGAAAGCGGGAGGCCACCCCGATCACAGAGGTTGTCCAGCTGAAGCAGCCACGGGCCGATACTGGAATCAGGGAATTGAACCGAGTACTCGGCGGCGGGTTGGTGCCGGGTTCCCTGATCTTGGTGGGTGGCGATCCCGGGATTGGGAAATCGACGCTGTTGCTGCAGGCGACCCACCGCTTGGCCGGTCGGGACTTTCCCGTCCTCTATGTGTCCGGCGAGGAATCGACGGAACAGACGCGCCTTAGGGCGGATCGGCTGGGAGCGTTGGATCCCCGTCTGTTTGTGGCGGCGGAGACGGATCTGGAGTCGGTTATCGCCCTGGTGGAGGAGATTCAACCAAAGTTGTTGGTGGTCGACTCTATTCAAACCATCTATCAGTCCGATGTGACTTCCGCTCCGGGCAGTGTCGCCCAAGTTCGGGAGTGTACGGGGCGCTTGATGCGGTTGGCCAAAGGAAAAAACCTGGCGATCATCATTGTGGGTCACGTGACGAAGGAAGGGGCGATCGCCGGTCCCCGGATGTTGGAGCATATGGTGGATTGCGTCCTTTACTTTGAAGGGGAACGACATCACTCATACCGAGTGCTGCGGGCGGTCAAAAATCGGTTTGGTTCCACCAACGAAATTGGATTGTTTGAGATGGGTGCTCGGGGATTGGTAGAGGTGGAGAACCCATCGGAGATGTTCCTGTCGGAACGGCCTCACGGGGTGGCCGGATCTGCTGTCACTGCCAGCATGGAAGGGACACGGCCGGTATTGATCGAGTTACAGGCCTTGGTCTCCCCCACCAGTTTTGCCACACCGAAGCGGATGGCGCAAGGCTTGGATCACCATCGGGTGACGATGATCATGGCGGTATTGGAGAAGCGGTTGGGCATGTTTCTGCAAAATCAGGATGCTTATGTCAATGTTGTCGGAGGAGTGAAGCTGGATGAACCGGCTGTCGACCTGGCAGTAGCGGTTAGCTTGGCTTCCAGCTTTCGCGATCAATCCACCCGTCCCAAAGAGGTATTTATCGGAGAGGTGGGTTTGACTGGGGAAGTGCGAGGGGTAGCCCGACTGGAACAGCGGGTGGCTGAAGTGCGCAATATGGGCTTTAAACGAGCAGTGGTGCCTGCCAAGAACCGCCGGGGGTGGACACCGCCTCCCGACTTGGAGATCGGGTGGGTGGATACATTGGAAGAAGCGTTGGAAGTGGCGCTGGGAGGGTCAAATCGTTGAAAGAAGAGATAAGAAAAAACCACTTTGATCATGAAACGTTGCGGTTGGTCGCACCGGGAACGCTGTTCCGCGAGGGGCTGGACAACGTTTTGGGCGCCAAAACAGGGGCTCTTATCGTGGTGGGTTACGACGAAGGGGTACGGGAGCTGGTGGACGGCGGTTTTCACATTGACTGCCCCTTCGCCCCTGCATACTTATATGAATTGGCTAAAATGGACGGGGCCATCATCTTGTCCAATGACGGTCGTCGCATCTTGTACGCCAACGCCCAGCTGGTACCCAGTTCTTCCATCCCATCAACAGAGACAGGAATCCGGCATCGTACGGCTCAACGAACGGCGCGCCAGACAGGCAAGCTGGTCATCTCTATTTCCCAGCGGCGCAATGTCATCACCTTGTATCAGGGGAACAGCCGTTATGCGCTAAAAGATATCGGTGTCATTTTGACTAAAGCGAATCAGGCGATCCAGACACTTGAAAAGTACAAATCGGTGCTGGATCAGTCCATGACGAATCTGTCGGCATTGGAGTTTGAGGAGTTGGTCACCTTAAACGAGGTGGCTATGGTGATGCAGCGAATTGAGATGGTGCTGCGCATTAAAAGCGAAATCGAACGCTACATCAACGAATTGGGTACCGAAGGGCGATTGATCAGCATGCAGCTGGAAGAACTGGTGGTTCATGTGGAAGAAGAGGCCCACCGGGTGATTCGGGATTATTGCCGCGATCCCCACTGCCAGTCGCCGGAAAGCGTGCTGAGCCAACTGAACAAACTTTCCGCAGACGAGTTATTGGAACATGGTAACATCGTGCGTATTATGGGCTTCAGTGGCAACAATAATCTCCAAGAGGAAGCGGTGGCTCCCCGTGGGTACCGCATTCTGCATAAAATCCCCCGTCTGCCCGGACCGATCATCCAGAAGTTGATTGAGCGGCTCGGGTCGCTGCCGAAAATCATGATGGCTACCATTGAGGAATTGGATGAGGTGGAAGGGATCGGTGAGGTTCGTGCCCGTGCCATTAAAGAAGGGTTGAAGCGGATTCAGGAACAAGTCTTTATTGACAGACATATCTAAATTCCCTAGAATGAAAACACCATACTGTTAAATACTGAGAGGAGGAGATGATAACCCCCCGCCTGGCAGGCGGCACTTTTTCATTTTAACAGGAGGTTCCTCCCATGTTTGCAAGAGCATTGCCCAGCATTTTTACAGTCGGAAACTTGTTTTTGGGCATCATAGCGATGATTCTCGCGATTCAGGGTGAATGGAAATACGGTGCGATCATGGTGATCATCGGAATGTTTTTAGATGGACTGGATGGTCGGGTTGCCCGTATGTTGAATACGCAGAGTGAGTTCGGGAAAGAACTGGATTCCTTATCGGACGTGATCTCTTTTGGAGTTGCTCCCGCACTGATCATGTATACTTCTATCCTTCATGAATTGGGTATCCTCGGATGGGTCATCACCGCAGTCTTTCCCATTTGCGGGGCGCTCCGATTGGCCCGGTTCAACGTCCATCCCGGAATCCCTGGTTATTTCATCGGCTTGCCGATCACGGCAGCCGGCGGTGTTCTGGCCACGATGGCTCTCTACAGCAATACCGTATCCGGTCCGTTGTTTATGGTATTGGGGATGTTGTTCCTTTCGTATTTGATGGTAAGCAGAGTGAAATATCCAAACTTTAAAAGGCTGGGAATTCCTCGCAGTGCTTACTGGATTTCTCCGCTGATTATTATCGGCTTAGCTTGGTTGGCGGCTAAATTTCCGGAGGAATTCCCGAAAATTGTGTTTATCCCGCTGGCTCTGTATGCATTTTTCGGTGTAAAACGGAGCATTTCACGACGCCGGAAGCAAAATGCGGAAGAGCCGGTGGAGGAGTTGAAACCGTAAACAAAAACGAGCGCTTCATCCCAAATCGGGAGCGCTCGTTTTTTTGTGCAAATTGACATCTTTTTAGTCAAGAAACCCGTTAAAAAGATAGGTATGTTCTTTAAATGGATCAAATAAGCGGTTCATACGTACCGAAAGTGTCGGTTGTCTGGCGAACGGGTAGGATCAAAAGGGTTCGTAGCAGGCTGTTATTTTATTTTTTCTACAATTATTAGAAAAATGGGGAGGAGATTTTTGGTTGGAACGAGAAACCATGTAAGGAGGAATCCTTCCTGTACCGGCACTGCTTTTCCGGATGACGGATCGGTCAGCGAAGATTAAACACTCCAAGCGTGGACAGCTTTTTGCATTCCTTTTCAATCACTTCTTCCAAATGGATGTCCAACAAATTGCACATTGCTGTCAGGTAGAATAAATTTTTACCCATTTCGGCTTTGACTACATCAAGACAGTGGTCACATAAGCCGCCAGTCATATGGGTGTCCAGCGATTCCTTCACTTGGTCCAGATTCTGCTCTGGCTCAAAGGGTTGACGGGAAGCCTGAATTTCGATGCATCCGCATTCGGTGACGGCCTTCACTACAGCTCGGTTGACCCGGCTGTTGGATTCCTGATATTTGGAGGAAACATCCAGAACACTGCGGTGGCGAAGAAGCAAATCGGAAACCTGTCGCTGAAAGGTGCTTAAGCCTTGCGTATCCATTTCTTTCACCTCTTCCAGTTCCAAACCTGTTTACGCTTCATGGTTTGGTCGAAATGTCGGAAGCGACTGAAAATTTACCGCAAGATCATTATAGCCATGATTTGTAGAATGTGTCAATTTTCCAGTCGGAAGATAGGCCGACTACTCCGCTAGAAAAAACTATTGACGTATCTGGTTTCTATGTGCTAATATATTCAGTTTAAATTTATTGACATGACTCCTCGGTTGTGATATCTTGGAAAAAGGATATTGCCCTTGGAGGTGGGTTTTTTGTTCAATATCGGCGACAAAGTGGTCTACCCCATGCATGGAGCAGGCATTATCGAGTCCATCGAGGAAAAGGAAATTCTCGGCCTTTCCCAAAAGTACTATGTGATGCGGATGCCGATTGGGGATATGAAGGTGATGATCCCCATGTCCAAGGTGGAACATATCGGTTTGCGGGAAGTGGTTAGTGAAGAAACGATCACAGAAGTGATCGAGCGCCTGGGAGAGAAGGATCCGGATGTCTCGAATAATTGGAATAGACGATACCGGGCCAACCTGGACAAGATGAAAAGCGGCGATATCTATGATATGGCCGATGTGGTTCGTTGTTTAATGCTCCGCGACCGGGAAAAGGGGTTATCCACGGGGGAGCGTAAGATGTTGGACAATGCTCGCCAAATTTTGATCAGCGAATTGGTACTTGCGAAAGAGATGGATGAAAACCAGGCTTTCGGGCTGTTGGATGAAGTGATCTGTTCAGAAGAAAAGGCGTCCGGTTAAGGCTTTTCGGGGTGTGCGGGGGAACATTCCTCAACGACATGCAAACAACAGGGTTTTCATTTGAAGGGATTGTCTATAATGCTAATGAGGAGGTGAATGCCCCGTGTTAAAGAGATTTGTACAGATCGCTTTTGCCTTGATGGGAGCCACAATCGGGTATACATTGGGACCTCTTGCATTTGAGACGCTCAATCTGGAGATCCCAGCTCCCCCTTATATTGGAGCCGCTGTGGGGGCGCTCCTCCTGTATGTGGCGACCCTGTGGCTGTCCAAGCCAATTGTGCAATGGATCCAGTGGAGCGAAGAACGATTGATGAAAATTCCGGCCGTGGATATTTTGTTTGGAGCAGTGGGATTGATCTTCGGTCTTATCGTCGGATTCCTGATCGAACCTCCCTTGTCCGAACTGCCGATTCCCGGCGTTTCCTCGGTTCTTCCGTTTTTAGTATCCGGTATTTTGGGTTATCTGGGTTTCCGTGTCGGTTACAAGAAACGAGACGAACTGATGTCCGTCTTTTCGATGGGACGTCAAACCAAAGACAAGAAAAAGGATAAAGAAGCCCGAGAGGTGGAACATAAGATCCTGGACACCAGCGTCATTATTGACGGCCGAATTGCCGATATCTGTCGGACGGGCTTTTTGGAAGGAACACTGGTGATCCCCAGCTTTGTCCTGGAAGAGCTGCAACATATCGCCGATTCTTCCGATGTGTTAAAGCGGAACCGAGGGCGGCGTGGGTTGGACATTCTGAATAAAATCCAGAAGGAACTCAATATGCGAGTGTTAATCTATGAGGGCGATTTCGAAGAAGTGTCGGAAGTGGACACCAAGCTGGTTAAGTTGGCGAAGGTGCTTTCCGGTAAAGTGGTAACCAACGATTTCAACCTGAACAAGGTGTGTGAGCTGCAAGGGGTTAAGGTATTAAATATCAATGACTTGGCCAATGCGGTGAAACCCGTTGTTCTGCCGGGCGAAGAAATCAATGTTCAGGTCATTAAGGATGGAAAAGAACATGGGCAAGGTGTGGCATACTTAGATGATGGAACGATGATCGTCATTGAAGGCGGTCGTGAATACATCGGTGAACGGATTGACGTACTGGTCACCAGTGTGTTACAAACATCTGCAGGGAGAATGATTTTCGCCAAACCGAAATTGCTGGAAAAAGCGTTGTGAGCGCTTAAAAAACACCGAGAGCATGCCCGGCGACGGAATCCGCCGTCTCCGGGCTCTCTTGTGTTTGAAAGGGGATTGGTGTTGACTTGAGTGTGGGTGTAGTCATCCCTGCTGCCGGAAAAGGAAAGCGGATGGGAGCATCCGTCAGTAAACAGTTTCTCGATCTGTACGGCGAACCGATTTTGATTCGGACGTTGCGTGTGGTGTCCGATCACCCAGCGGTGACGCAAACGGTGGTGGTGGTAGGGCGTGAGGAACGCGCCCGGGTGGAATCGCTGCTCGCTCAACACGGATTTAACTCCAAGCGGGTACAGACGGTGATCGGGGGGAAGGAACGGCAACAAAGCGTGTTCGAGGGACTAAAAGCTCTCTCGACTAGGTGGGTCCTCGTCCACGATGCGGTTCGTCCTTTTATTACTCATGACCGTATCACCGCTCTGTTGACGGGAGCAGAAGAGACGGGTGCGGCGATCCTGGCGGTTCCGGTGAAGGATACGATCAAAGAAGTGGAAGAAGGAGTTGTTTCCCGCACCCTGGAGCGGAACCGCTTGTGGGCGGTCCAGACGCCCCAGGCTTTTCGCAGAGAACTCCTGCTACAGGCGCATCGTGCCGCGGACCAGACTGTCCTCGCGACGGATGACGCCATGCTGGTGGAATCGATGGGGGTTCCGGTACGGGTAGTGGAAGGGGATTATGCCAACATCAAACTGACAACAAAAGAAGATTGGGTGTTGGCGGAGGCAATCTGGAGAAAGAGGAGCTCAGAACAGTGAAGATCAAAGTGGGACAAGGCTTTGATGTCCATCGGTTTTCCCAAAATCGACCGTTGATCTTGGGCGGTGTGGAGATTCCCCACGACCGGGGATTGGCGGGTCATTCCGATGCCGATGTATTGTTGCATGCTATTTCCGATGCCATTTTGGGGGCGATCGGCCAAGGAGATATCGGCCGGCACTTCCCGGACACGGATCCGACCTATGAAGGAGCGGACAGTGCCGAATTGCTGCGGACCATCTGGGGGATGGTGGAGCAAGCGGGCTATCACATGGGAAATCTGGATGCCACAGTGATTACCCAGACACCCAAAATGGCCCCCCATATTCCGATGATCCGTGAACGCGTGGCCCAATTGGTAAAAGCGGATGTGACTGATGTCAATATCAAAGCGACCACAACCGAGCGCCTCGGTTTTACGGGGCGGGAAGAAGGAATTGCCGCGATGGCTGTTGTTTGTCTGGTTCGTGAGTGAGATAACCACACCTAAGGTCATCGGTAGAGTGTACGTTAGAATTTGTTTTCCAGGTGACTTTACCCCGTATAGCGAGACCTGGGAACGAGGTGACCGTGGCGAGACTTGTGCTCGATGAGTGCATGGAGCGAAGACGGAAAACAAATTCTGGAGCGGGTGATATCACGACGACTTACTAGAAAGAGGGGATGGTGCACATGACCAAACCGATTCGGACACGGTACGCACCCAGCCCGACGGGCCACCTGCACATTGGAGGGGCGCGGACCGCCCTGTTCAGTTATTTGTGGGCTCGCAAAAACGGGGGCTCCTTTGTTGTGCGTATCGAAGACACTGATGTGGAGCGAAACGTTGCCGATGCCGAGGAAAAACAATTGGCCGGCTTAAAGTGGCTGGGAATCGACTGGGATGAGAGCGTCGATGTGGGAGGCCCGTATGGCCCGTACCGTTCGATGGAGCGGGTAGAGATTTATCAACAATATGTCGATCAACTGTTGGAATCCGGCCTGGCCTACCGCTGCTACGCCACTTCGGAAGAGTTGGAAGCGGAGCGCCAGGAGCAGTTGGCGCGGGGAGAAGCCCCCAAATACAGTGGAAAGTACCGTGATCTCACGCTTGAACAAGAGCAGGCACTGAAAGCGGAAGGACGGGTGGCGTCCATTCGATTCCGTGTCCCTGAAGGGCGCACCATTACCATTGATGATGCCGTAAGGGGGAAGGTCTCCTTTGAGTCAGACGGCATCGGGGATTTTATCATCGTGCGTCCAGATGGACGTCCTACCTACAACTTTGCGGTAGTGGTAGACGATGCGCTGATGGAGATCACCCATGTGGTGCGGGCAGAGGAGCATCTGTCCAACACCCCGCGCCAAGTGCTCCTGTATGAAGCTCTCGGGTTTGAAGTTCCCGTATTCGCCCATGCTTCTCTCATCCTCAATCCGGAAGGGAAAAAGATGAGTAAGCGGGACGAGTCGATCATCCAATTTATCGACCAGTACCGAGAGCTCGGATACCTGCCTGAAGCCATGATCAATTTTCTCGTTCTCTTGGGCTGGGCTCCGGAAGGGGAGGAGAGGGAGCGGGAGTTGTTCACCAAAGAAGAACTGACCGGCCGTTTCTCTCTGGAGAGGGTGTCCAAAGCCCCCGCCGTCTTTGATACCGGCAAACTGAATTGGATGAACAACCATTACATTAAGGAATCCTCACTGGATCGGATTGTGGATCTGGCCTGGCCGCACCTGGAACAGGCGGGAAGGGTGTCCGCGGATCCGGACGAGCGGGAACGGGAATGGATCACCCGGCTGGTGGGGTTGTATCAGGAACAGTTGGATTATGTGGCTCAAATCGTCGATTTGACCGGGCTCTTCTTCCGGACGGAAGTGGAATACAGCGATGAAGCCCGTGAAGTTTTAAAAGGGGAACAAGTACGAGAAGTGTTTACTGCCTTTGCTAACGAACTGGAACAGGCAGGGGAGGCCGATGTAACGGCGGACGGGGTGAAGAAAATGCTGAAAGCCGTGCAAAAAGCCACCGGCCAGAAAGGAAAGCAGCTGTTTATGCCCGTGCGGGCAGCCGTAACGGGTCAAACCCATGGTCCCGACTTGCGGGAGACGATCGCACTTCTGGGGAAAGAGACCGTCGTCGATCGTTTGCGCCGTTTTTTGGGGAGTGTCTAAGGTCTGTCAGTCATACCCATCCGGGATCTCGTCCTACGGATGGTTTAGACACACCCTAGAGCCTGTCTGGTCATTCAATTTTCCGTAAAGATAAGGAAGGGGCGGTGTGGCTTTTGGTTCACCATTGCACTCATAGAGCACAAGTCTCGCCTGGGTCACTTTCGTTCCCGGGTCTCGCTATGCGCTTTTTGCAACGAAACGAAGACGACCACATCGCCTAACGGATGGTTCAGACAAGCCCTGCCATTCGGGTTGGGATTTGCTAAAGGGTGCCTGATCGGGTTATGATAGGGGAAACCATCGGATGAGCCGTCCACGCTGGCTGATCGATCCGTTACAGTCAAACGGGACGAAGCATATACCATGAATCGATGGAAGCGATGACCGGGAGAGTACGAGAGTAAGCCGTGCCCCAGAGAGGGATCCCCTGGCTGGAAGGATCCTGTGCGGTTGCTCTTCGGAAATGCACCCGTGAGCGGTATTTCCTGAAACTCATGATAGAGGTGTAAGGGATACCGGTGCCCGCCGTTATCGGGTCAAGAGGGCCGCTTGGAAAGCGGTCAAGCAGAGTGGGACCGCGGATGAAACCGTCTCTGCAGCTTTCGGGCTGCAGTTTTTTTATTTTCCAGGAAAGAGGGAGGCTCATGACGGAAAAGCGCACCAAGGAGAAGACAGAGGGGATCCGTTCCCTTCTAAAGTCCGATATAGAAGCTGTTTTTGACCGGGATCCGGCGGCGCGCAGCACGTTCGAAGTCGTTTTGACCTATTCGGGCCTGCATGCCGTCTGGCTTCATCGCTTTGCTCACTGGTTGTACCGTAAAAAACGATTCCTCCTCGCACGGATTATTTCCCAGATGAGCCGGTTTATCACCGGCATCGAGATTCATCCCGGCGCCCGGATCGGGCGGGGGTTGTTTATCGATCACGGGATGGGTGTCGTCATTGGGGAAACATGTGAAATCGGAGACCGAGTGACCATCTACCAAGGAGTCACCTTGGGCGGAACAGGCAAGGAGAAGGGAAAACGACACCCGACTGTGGAGGATGGAGTTCTGATCGCTTCCGGTGCCAAAGTGCTGGGGTCGATTCGAATCGGCCGCTGTTCCAAGATTGGAGCTGGTTCGGTCGTGTTACGAGAAGTGCCCCCGCATTCCACCGTAGTAGGCGTGCCCGGACGAGTGGTGGTGCAGGACGGAGTCCGCGTTTCCGACCGGACCGATTTGGATCAGGTGAATCTGCCGGACCCGGTAGCGGAAACACTACGTTCGTTCCAACAGGAAATCGAACGCTTGAACCGGGAAGTGCAAGATTTGGAACGAGAACTGAAAATGGTTCGAGAGGAGCAGGAAAACGATGTCATTGCGCGTATACAACACTCTGACTCGGGAACTTGAAACCTTCCAACCGTTGGAAGACGGAAAGGTTCGTATGTATGTATGCGGTCCAACGGTCTACAACTATATTCATATCGGGAACGCCCGTGTGTTCGTCTTTTTCGACGTGGTGCGCCGTTATTTGCAATATAAAGGGTTTGATGTGTCGTATATCCAGAATTTCACCGATGTCGATGATAAGTTGATCAAGAGAGCCCAAGAAGAAAACACGACTGTGCCGGAAATGGCGGAACGCTATATCCAAGCTTACTTTGAGGATATGGATGCACTCGGTGTGAAGCGGGCGGACATCCATCCACAGGCCACGGAACACATCGCTGAGATGCAGGAAGGAATCCTGCGACTGATCGAAACTGGATACGCTTACGAGGTGGACGGAGATGTCTATTATCGGACCCGGCAGAAGGACGATTACGGCAAACTTTCTCATCAGTCCCTGGAAGAGCTGAAATCCGGCGCTCGCGTGGAAGTAAACGATAAAAAGGAAAGCTCGATTGACTTTGCTTTGTGGAAACGGGCAAAGCCCGGTGAAATCGCTTGGGACAGCCCTTGGGGGAAAGGGCGCCCGGGCTGGCACATCGAATGCTCCGCCATGTCCCGGAAATACCTGGGCGATACCTTGGATATTCATGCGGGAGGGATGGATCTGTGCTTCCCCCATCACGAAAATGAAATCGCCCAGAGTGAGGCTTGGACTGAAAAACCGTTGGCCCGTTACTGGTTGCATAACGGCTATGTCAATATGGGCAATGAAAAAATGTCCAAATCCCTCGGAAATATTGCTACCGTTCGCGATCTCAGGCAAAACTATGAACCGCGGGCGCTTCGCTATTTCCTCCTGTCCGCCCATTACCGCAATCCCATTGCCTTCAGCCATGAATCGATCCGCCAGATCGAAAGCGGTCTGGAGCGCCTCGATACCGCTGTGGTCAACCTGCGCCACCGGTTGAAGAGTGTACTGGACGGCGAGGCGGATCCGGAAGTGAAGAAGGGTTTGACGGCCCTTGGCCAGCAGCTGGAGGCACAGATGGATGAGGATTTGAACGCGGCCAATGCAATCAGTGTTCTGCACGATTGGGCAGGGCTGGCTAACGACATTCTCTCCCGGCCGACAGTTTCAAGGGGAACGCTGCAAGCGTTACTGGAGTGGGTGAAGGAATATGGATCCGATCTCCTGGGTCTGGTGAACACGGCACAAGACGAGGATCTGGATACAGCAGTGGAAGCCCTGATCGAGGAGCGACAACAAGCGCGTGCCAAACGGGACTTCCAGCGTGCGGACACCATCCGCGACCAGTTGCAGGAGATGGGGATCATACTGGAAGACACCCCGCAGGGTGTGCGCTGGCGGAGGAAGTAAGGATGAAAACGTTGGAAGTCTGGATGAATCAGGTACCGGGGGCCAAGCGGGCGGAGGAGATGAATCCGCTCCTGTTGGCTTATCTGGGGGATGCCGTCTATGAGGTGTTTATTCGCTATCATCTGGTGGCGCAGGGAAAGGTGCGTCCCAATGAACTGCACGGGAAGGCGATTCAATATGTTTCCGCCGTATCCCAAGCGCGGGCCGTTCGTCGAATTGAACATCTATTGACGGAAGAGGAAAACGGAATCCTGCGCCGGGGGAGGAATGCAAAATCCGGCGGGGTTCCCAAGAATGCCAAAGCATCGGAATACCGAACCAGCACCGGTTTGGAAGCGCTGATCGGTTATTGGCATCTGAAAGGGGAGGCCGGCCGGCTTCGGGACATGATGGAACAAGTGATTCTTGCACTGGAAGAGGGCGAAGACGATGGAACGTGAATGGGTGATGGGGCGTCAGCCGGTACGGGAGGCGTTAGTTGCGGGACGGCAAACCGAAAAGTTGTTAGTGGCGGAGGGGGTACACAGAGGGAAGGGAGGAATCGGCCCCCTGATGGAGTTGGCAAAAGAGCAAGGCGTGCCGGTGCAGACCGTTCCCCGCCGCAAGCTGGATCAACTGGCCCAAGGCGGCAATCACCAGGGAGTGATGGCCCAGGTTGCTTCTCATGATTATGCGAGTGTGGAGGAGTTGTTCCGTCATGCGGAGGAACGGGGAGAAGCCCCTTTTTTTCTTTTGCTTGACGGCATCGAAGATCCTCATAACCTGGGTTCCATCCTGCGCACCGCCGATGCGGCTGGTGTCCATGGAGTGGTCATTCCCAAACGGCGTGCAGTGGGACTTACCCCCGTTGTAGCCAAAACATCCGCCGGTGCCGTCGAACATGTGCCTGTTGCACGGGTGACCAACCTGAATCGCCTGGCAGATCAACTGAAGGAACAGGGGGTCTGGTTGGTGGGGACCGATGCCGACGCCGTGGATGATTTTGGCTCCGTCGATTATCAAGTGCCCGTCGCCCTGGTCATCGGGAACGAAGGGAAAGGGATCAGTCATGTCTTGAAACAACGGTGCGATTTTTTAGTGCGTTTGCCGATGAAAGGACGCGTTTCTTCTCTTAACGCTTCGGTGGCTGCGGCGCTCTTCATGTACGAAGTGATGCGCCGGCGGGAAAGCGGCCGGGTGTGATCGATGGAGGAGTGGCTCATCGTGGACGGATACAACATTATCGGTGCCCACGAGTATTGGAAAACGCTTCCCTTGGAGGAAGCCCGAGTTCAGCTGATCGAACTTCTGTCGGAATATCAGGCCAGCTCCGGTCGCCGTGTCACCCTGGTCTTTGATGCCCATCGGACAGCGGGAGGGGAAAGCCGAGAAACGCTGGGCAACATCACGGTTCGTTACACCCGCGAGCATGAAACCGCTGATCAGTTGATTGAGCGGCTGGTCAAAAAAAACCGGGCTTCCGGCCGCCGCCTGTATGTGGCTACTTCCGATTATCTGGAGCAACGGATGATTTTCGGGCAGGGGGCGTATCGTCTTTCCGCCCGGGAATTGTTGCAAGAGATGAAAAATATGAAGAAGGAAGTCGCCAAACGGATCGACGAGGATAAACAGGGAAGAAAGAGAACCTTGGGGCAGGGATTGACCCAGGAAATTTTGGAACGGCTGGAATCGATACGTCGGAAAAAATAGGTGGAAATTTGACGTTTTTGTTTCAACTCAGATATAATAGGAGTATCCTGGTTTCCAGCCAACGGGTCGGAGGGATGAAGGTGAGCGTCAATCTTCAGTGGGGCACGGTTTTGAACTACGAAACGATGGCCGACGAAGAGCTGGTGGAGTCCGTGCGGGTGGGAGACGGTGCGGCACTGGAGCAATTGATTAACAAATACAAAAATTTTGTACGAGCCAAGGCCCGTTCGTATTTTTTGATCGGGGCTGACCATGAGGATATCGTACAGGAGGGGATGATTGGGCTTTATAAGGCGATCCGTGATTTTCGCGGCGACAAACTGGCTTCGTTCAAAGCGTTTGCCGAGCTGTGCATCACACGTCAGATCATTACTGCGATCAAGACGGCCACACGTCAGAAGCACATCCCGCTCAATTCCTACGTCTCCCTGGACAAGCCCATCTATGACGAAGATTCCGACCGGACATTGATGGACGTCCTAACCGGCGGTCGCGTGTCAGATCCCGAGGAGCTGTATATCAACCAAGAAGAATTTGATGACATCGAAGATAAAATGTCACAAATTTTGAGCGAATTGGAGCGGCAAGTGTTGATGCTGTATTTGGACGGGCGCTCCTATCAGGAAATCGCTGTTGACTTAAATCGCCATGTAAAATCGATCGATAATGCCCTGCAACGGGTAAAGCGGAAATTGGAACGCTACTTGGAAATACGAGAATTTACTCCGTAACGAAAATGCAGGAGGACTCCTTCGTTCGTTGCCGGGTAGGCTCCCTTTCCTAATAGTGGGAAAGAATCGACCCGACGGCAGGTTCCCTTTACATAGCGGGTCGGTGAAGGGGTTGTCATCCGGTTGTAGCTGAATCGGGGTCTTGTTCGTCTATAGAGGGGAAAAGGATCAGCAGGGGGGACCCTGTTTTTTTCTTTCCTTCCCATGGTTCCCGATTCGACAACAACCGTCAAAACCCTCCTTTTCTGGTGAAACATTTCACGTTGGTTTTAGGTTTTGCTTTATGCGTCTATAATGGAGAGATAACGGTCTGGGTTTCATTGACACCTCCAATCGCGTGTGATAAAGTAGTTTGGGTATTTTGTATTACGCCCGTGATTTGAGTCTGTGGATCGGTTTTGGACAAGGAGGTGTTGGGCATGCGGGTACTGGTGACGTTGGCCTGCACGGATTGCAAGGAGCGCAATTATTCGACCACCAAAAACAAACGGAAACATCCGGATCGGATGGAGTTCCGCAAGTTCTGCCCCCGCTGTAACGGGCATCGGGCGCATCGTGAAACCAAGTGATCGCATGATTGCGATTGATCTATCTCATGGGGGGAACGCACATGGGTTTTCTCGGCCGACTGGGCAGAAGCATCAAACGAAGCTTCATCGGTATGATCAACTTTTTTCGCGGCGTCGGAACGGAGCTGAAAAAGGTGAGTTGGCCCACTCGCCAGGAACTGTTCAAGTATACCCTGGTCGTGCTGGTGACCGTTACCCTGGTGACGCTCTTTATCACGTTGCTCGATCTGGGCATTGCGGAGCTGGTGAAAATGATCACCACTGCTTGAGGAGTGTGAGGCAAATTCGTCATAAGGGGGGACAGGGTGTTACACCCTGACGCATGGAGAAGAATTGGTATGTGGTCCACACGTATTCCGGCTACGAGAACAAGGTGAAAACGAACCTGGAAAAACGGGTCCACTCGATGGATATGCAGGATAAGATTTTCCGCGTACTCGTCCCAACAGAAGAGGAGATTGAAAACAAAGACGGGAAGCGGAAGACTGTTCAGCGCAAAGTTTTTCCGGGCTACGTCCTGGTCGAGATGGTGATGACCGACGACTCGTGGTACGTGGTGCGCAATACCCCGGGAGTGACCGGGTTTGTGGGTTCCGCGGGGTCAGGATCCAAACCGACTCCCCTTATGCCGGACGAAGTGCAGGCGATCCTCAACCAGATGGGGATGGAGGAAGCCCGGCCAAAAGTAGACTTCGCCATTGCTGAAAACGTCAAGGTGAAAGAAGGTCCCTTCGCCGATTTTGTCGGTGTGATCGAGGAAGTGGACGTCAATCGCCAGAAGCTGAAGGTGCTAGTAAACATGTTCGGTCGGGAAACCCCAGTGGAACTCGACTTCTTCCAAGTGGAAAAAGTTTGAGCCGCAAAGACCTTCCATTTGCATTCCCATTATGGTAAGGTAGACGTGTTTGGGTTTGACTGGCCTGGAAGATGTGCCACCTTCCCGGCAAGTACCCTTTTGTATCACCGTGGGAGGGTTTGACCCGAGGGAACCACATTTTTGAAGGGAGTTGGATGGTGTGGCCAAAAAAGTTTCGAAAGTTGTCAAGCTGCAGATTCCTGCCGGCAAAGCCAACCCGGCGCCGCCTGTCGGTCCCGCGTTGGGTCAAGCTGGCGTCAATATCATGGGCTTTTGTAAGGAGTTTAACGCCCGTACCTCCGACCAGGCAGGGTTGATTATTCCTGTGGAAATCACCGTGTATGAAGATCGTTCTTTCGACTTCATCACCAAAACCCCGCCGGCTGCCGTGCTGCTGAAGAAAGCCGCCGGGATCGAGAAGGCATCCGGGGAGCCCAATGTGAATAAAGTGGCCACCATCAAACGGGATAAAGTTCGTGAAATCGCCGAGCTGAAAATGCCCGATTTGAACGCCGCTGATGTGGAAGCTGCCATGCGGATGGTGGAAGGCACCGCCCGCAGCATGGGGATTGTCGTCGAAGACTGACGGCTGAAGATCGCATCAAAGGCCGCCACGGGCCTTTGATGCGAGTGGGAGGATCATCCGTTATTACCACGAAGGGGGGAACCACCGTGGCTAAACATGGCAAGAAGTATCAGGAATCGCTGAAGAAGATCGACCGGGAACAAACCTACGAAGTGGAAGAAGCGTTGCGCTTGGTCAAAGAGGTGGCCCCGGCCAAGTTCGATGAGACGGTGGAAGCCGCTTTCCGTCTGGGTATCGACACCAAACGCGCGGACCAACAAGTGCGTGGTGCCGTTGTATTGCCTCACGGAACCGGTAAAACCAAGCGGGTTCTCGTATTCGCCAAGGGTGAAAAGGCGAAAGAAGCCGAACAGGCCGGAGCGGACTATGTGGGCGAGGAGGATCTCGTCAACAAAGTGACCCAGGGTTGGCTGGACTTTGATGTCGTGATCGCCACCCCGGACATGATGGGCCAAGTCGGGAAGTTGGGGCGGATTTTGGGGCCCCGGGGTTTGATGCCGAACCCGAAGACCGGTACCGTCACCTTCGAGGTTGCCAAAGCCGTCGAAGAGGTGAAGGCGGGTAAGATCGAGTATCGCGCCGACAAAGCGGGCAATGTGCACGCTCCCATCGGCAAAGTCTCTTTCGACACCGACAAACTGGCTGAAAACTTCCAGGTGCTGATTGACACATTGGTAAAAGCCAAACCGGCTGCCGCCAAAGGTCAATATGTGAAAAACGCTTCTGTATCATCCACGATGGGACCAGGGGTTCGTATCAACACCACCCCGTTTGTCGGTCGCTGATCGTCGCTTCATTGAAAGATGCGACCCCATAACTGAAAAACAGCTCAAACCGTAGACAGCAGGGGCACAGCCGTGCTTAATCTTCCCTGCCGAGGTGACTGGATGTCCTGGATTTTACAGGATTGTTCCCGGCCTTCGTCTGTCTGCGAAGGCTTTTTTCATTGGGGTTGACCAACATCGAGGAGGTGTGTCCATGTCCACCCAAGTCATTGAGCAAAAAAAGCAAGTGGTGGCCGCCATTGTGGAGAAGCTGGAAAGCAGCAAGACCACAGTGCTGACGGACTATCGCGGGCTGACCGTCGCCGAAATGAATGAACTTCGCAAACGGCTGCGCGAAGCCGGTGTCGAGTATCAAGTGTTGAAAAACACGATGACTCGTCGGGCCACTGCGGAAACCAACTACAGTGAACTGGATGAGCACTTGGTCGGACCTACCGCCATCGCTTTCTCCACAGATGATGTGGTGGCTCCTGCCAAAGTGCTGCATCAATTCGCAAAGGATCACAAAAACCTGGAAATCAAAGCGGGAATCGTCGAAGGCCGCGTCGTCGGTGTGGATGAACTGAAAGCACTGGCCGACCTGCCGTCCCGCGAGGGCCTCTTGTCCATGCTTCTCAGCGTGCTGCAGGCTCCGATGCGCAACTTCGCTTTGGCTGTCAAAGCTGTTTCCGACAAAGAAGAAGGCGGAGAAGGTGCACAGCAGGAAGCTTGATTTCGGCAATGACCGGAAGAACCGACTGAAAACGACAACCTTGTGGGAGGTATTATCATGAGTAAAGAGCAAATCATTGAAGCCATCAAAGGCATGAGCGTGCTCGAACTGAACGAATTGGTAAAAGCGATCGAGGAAGAATTCGGTGTGACCGCTGCTGCTCCGGTGGCCGTTGCCGGTGGAGGCGCTGCTGCGGAAGCCGCTGAGGAACAAACTGAATTCGATGTGATCCTGGCCAGCCCTGGTGGCTCCAAGATCAACGTTATCAAAGCGGTGCGCGGGATTACCGGTCTGGGCCTGAAAGAAGCCAAAGCCCTGGTGGACGGTGCTCCGAGCCCCGTGAAAGAAGGCGTGTCCAAAGAGGAAGCCGAAGAAATCAAATCTCAGTTGGAAGAAGCCGGTGCGACGGTGGAACTGAAGTAACCTTCCGCCTGCCAGCCGGGGCCCGCTGGCAATCAAGCCGGCGGGCTCTTCCATTTTGAGGGGTGATCCTATGACCGACCATTATTACAGTCCCCGACCTGGGGCAGAGAGTGACAGCCGGGAATTATCCGCCCGCTTGCGGGGTCAACCCTTTTACTTTCATACGGATGCCGGTGTTTTCTCCAAAAAGGGGATCGATTTTGGTAGCAGGCTCCTAATTGAAACGGTAAATCTGCCTGAAACGGGGTCTATTCTGGATTTGGGATGCGGGTACGGTCCTGTGGGGATCGCCTGTGCCGTATTTGCCCCGCAATGCCGGATTACCATGGTGGATGTAAACCGGAGGGGTTTGGTGCTGGCTGAAATCAACGCCAGGCGAAACGGCGTGGAGGAGCGCGTACACATACAGGCCAGCGATGGGTTTGCTGATCTGGGGGAAGCGCGGTTTGATGCGGTGTTGACCAATCCGCCGATTCGAGCAGGTAAAGGGACCGTTCACCGGTTGTTTGAAGAGTCTGTTCAGCATTTGCTGCCGGGGGGAGAGTTGTGGGTCGTCATTCGAAAGCAGCAAGGAGCCCCTTCCGCCAAGGAGAAATTGGAACACTTGTTTGGAGATGTGGATCTGGTCTTAAAAAAGAAAGGTTACTGGATCTTGCGGGGGAAAAAGAGTAATGAATGTTGACACCCTTGGGTAGATATGGTATTGTTTTAAAATGGTGAACTGCTCTCCACTGAAGTGATGGAGTGTTTTGATTCATCAAATCCTCTCTACGAGCGTCATTTCCTATAATCTCTATGGTAGATGTTGAACTTTTGTGGGTGGACCTGCCTGCGTGACATCGGATCGTTTGTTTACGATTCTGATTTTAATATGCAGCACATATGTGCGTATAGTTAAGTTCAACAGACATATTTATCTTTCCTGCTAGCAGGAAAGATAAATAGTTACTCTTGTTGTCCCATCAGTGGATCCCGAGTAACGCTCGTTCCATCTACCCCATTAAAAGGGGGAGGATTCTAGCTCGCCTATCCTGAAACCCAAGGTCTGTGAATTGGATGATTCCCAGCGCAAGGGTGTTTTTTGTTGTGTGAATAAGAACTCGCAAATGAGGCAACCCTGTATGAATAGACCTTCATGATTGGAAAAATGAGGCATCACAGGGTAATTTATATATTTATGGATTTGTCAACCACTTAGAGTTTTGTTTTGAAGAAGGAACGGCGGGAACAAATCTTTTTTCCGCTAATCGACTGGGTTCGAGGGGGGAGCTCGTTTGGCAGGTAAACTAGTCCAATACGGTCGGCGGCAACGGCGCAGTTACGAGAGAATTAATGAAGTTCTCGAACTGCCCAACCTGATCGAGATCCAGCAAAAGTCGTATGATTGGTTCCTGGAGCATGGGTTAAAAGAAATGTTTCAAGACATTTCTCCAATCGAAGACTTTACGGGAAACCTGGTTCTGGAGTTTATCGACTATACTTTGGAAGAGCCGAAGTACTCCGTCGAGGAATCCAAGGAACGGGATGTCACGTATGCTGCGCCACTGCGCGTCAAGGTCCGTCTGATCAACAAAGAGACGGGCGAGGTGAAGGAGCAGGAGGTCTTCATGGGGGATTTCCCTTTGATGACGGATACGGGAACATTTATCATCAACGGTGCTGAACGCGTGATTGTCAGTCAGTTGGTCCGTTCCCCCAGTGTCTACTATAATAGCAAAGTCGACAAAAACGGGAAACCCACCTTCACCGCCACAGTCATCCCCAACCGTGGGGCTTGGCTGGAATTTGAAACCGACGCCAAAGACATCATCTATGTGCGCATCGATCGCACACGGAAGATCCCGGTGACGGTGCTTTTGCGTGCGCTCGGCTTCTCCAGCGATGCCGAAATCCTGGACTTGCTGGGAGAGGATGAATACATCCGCAACACGTTGGACAAGGACAATACGGGCAACACGGAAAAAGCGTTGATCGAAATCTATGAACGTCTGCGGCCGGGTGAGCCGCCGACGGCGGACAACGCCCGCAGCTTGCTGTTTTCCCGTTTTTTCGATCCCAAACGCTATGATCTAGCCAACGTGGGCCGGTACAAGATGAATAAGAAGCTCCACATCAAAAACCGGCTCATGAACCAGCGCCTGGCTGAATCCGTCGTCGATCCGGAAACCGGGGAGATTGTGGCGGAAGCCGGTCAGGAGCTGGATCGGCGGCTGATGAACCGATTAATGCCGATTCTGGAATCCGGGGCGTACGGCTGGTCGGAATACTCCGTACGTGGAGGGGTTCCTGAAGACGGCTTGATCCGGCTACAGTCTCTGAAAATCTTTTCTCCGGTGGAAGACGGCAAGGTGATCCGAGTGATGTCCAACGGTGAGATCGACCGTTCCGTGAAAAACATCACCCCGGAAGATGTGATCGCCTCCATTAACTACTTTATCAACCTTCTGCACGGGGTGGGGAACACCGACGACATTGACCACTTGGGGAACCGTCGCCTTCGCTCCGTCGGGGAGTTGTTACAAAACCAGTTCCGGATCGGGCTTTCCCGCATGGAGCGGGTGGTGCGGGAGCGGATGTCCATTCAGGATGCCAACGCCATCACACCCCAGGCATTGATCAATATCCGCCCGGTGATCGCATCGATCAAAGAGTTCTTTGGAAGCAGCCAGCTGTCCCAATTCATGGACCAAACGAACCCGCTGGCGGAACTGACCCATAAACGTCGCTTGTCGGCACTGGGGCCCGGCGGGCTCACACGGGAGCGAGCAGGCTTTGAAGTGCGGGACGTCCACCACTCTCACTATGGTCGGATGTGTCCCATTGAGACTCCTGAGGGTCCCAACATCGGGCTGATCAACTCACTTTCCTCCTACGCCCGGATCAATGAGTACGGCTTTATCGAAACGCCGTACCGCAAGGTGGATCCGGAAACCGGTCGGGTCAGCGAGGAGATTGTCTACCTGACGGCTGATGAGGAAGACAACTACTATGTCGCCCAGGCAAACGCCGAGTTAGATGAAAACAAACAGTTTGTGAATGAGCAGGTGGTTGTTCGTTTCAAGGAAGAGATCATCCCGGTGCCGCGGGAGCGCGTCGACTTTATGGACGTTTCTCCGAAACAGGTCGTTTCTGTGGCCACGGCTTGTATTCCCTTCCTGGAAAACGATGACTCCAACCGGGCTTTGATGGGATCTAACATGCAGCGGCAAGCGGTGCCGTTGTTAAAGCCGGAAGCTCCCTTTGTGGGAACGGGAATGGAGTACAAGGCAGCTCGTGATTCCGGTGTCACCATCCTGGCCAAGCGACCGGGTATCGTCGAGCGCGTTGCCGCTGACGAGATCTGGGTACGTCACGAAGAAGAAGTGGATGGTCAAGTGGTACGCGGTGATCTGGATAAATACAAACTATCAAAGTATATTCGTTCCAACCAGGGGACCAGTATCAACCAACGGCCGATCGTCCGGCAGGGCGAGCGGGTGAAGGTGGGAGATACCCTGGCAGACGGGCCTTCCACCGACCAGGGGGAAATGGCGCTGGGGCGCAACGTTCTCGTCGCCTTCATGACCTGGGAAGGGTACAACTACGAAGATGCCATTCTCTTGTCTGAGAAACTGGTAAAAGAAGACGTCTACACTTCTGTTCACATTGAGGAATACGAATCCGAAGCCCGGGATACCAAACTGGGACCGGAAGAGATCACTCGGGATATTCCCAACGTTGGGGAAGAAGCCCTTAAAAATCTGGATGAACGGGGTATCATCCGGATTGGGGCGGAAATCAAATCCGGGGACATCCTCGTCGGGAAGGTGACCCCCAAAGGGGTGACCGAGCTTACCGCTGAGGAGCGGCTCCTGCATGCCATCTTCGGTGAAAAGGCCCGCGAAGTGCGCGACACTTCCCTGCGCGTCCCTCACGGAACCGACGGGATCGTCGTCGATGTGAAAGTGTTTGAGCGGGATAATGGCGATGAACTGCCGCCGGGTGTCAACCAGCTGGTACGGGTATACATCGCCCAGAAGCGGAAGATCTCCGAAGGGGACAAAATGGCGGGACGCCACGGGAACAAGGGTGTGATCGCCCGGGTGTTGCCGGAGGAGGATATGCCGTTTTTGCCTGACGGAACTCCCGTACAAGTGGTGCTAAACCCGCTGGGTGTGCCTTCCCGGATGAACGTCGGTCAGGTGTTGGAAGTTCACTTGGGGATGGCAGCCCGCCAGATGGGTCTTCATATGGCCACGCCGGTTTTTGACGGGGCGACGGAGCAAGACGTGTTTGACTCGCTGGTGGAAGCAGGACTGGATGCAGACGGTAAGACCCTTCTCCACGACGGGCGAACCGGTGAGCCGATGGAAAACCGGGTGACCGTCGGAGTGATGTACATGATCAAACTGGCCCACATGGTGGATGATAAGATCCACGCCCGGTCCACCGGACCGTACTCTCTGGTTACCCAGCAGCCCTTGGGAGGGAAAGCCCAATTCGGAGGACAGCGCTTCGGTGAGATGGAGGTGTGGGCGCTGGAAGCGTATGGTGCCGCCTACACGTTGCAGGAGATTCTCACCGTCAAATCGGACGACGTGGTCGGACGTGTGAAAACCTATGAGTCCATCGTCAAGGGGGAAAACGTCCCTGAGCCTGGTGTGCCTGAATCCTTCAAGGTTCTCATCAAAGAGCTACAGAGCCTGGGGATGGACGTGAAGATCCTGGCGGAGGATGAACAGGAGATCGAGATTCGCGAAATCGACGAGGACGAGGAACCGACCAACGATAAAATCGGGTTGGAAATGGACGGCGGTCACGCCGACCGGAATTCCTCATGATTCGCACGTCGGGCCTCGCACCGCGAGGCGACTGCCATCAAAGGGCGGCCGTGACTAACCATTTACGGCCCGGCCCTGAGGGAGGAATGCCCTGTGCTGGACGTTAACAACTTTGAGTTTATGAAAATTGGACTCGCTTCCCCCAATAAGATCCGTTCCTGGTCCCGCGGGGAAGTGAAAAAGCCGGAAACGATCAACTACCGGACGCTGAAGCCCGAAAAAGAAGGTCTTTTCTGCGAGAAGATCTTCGGTCCTACCAAAGATTGGGAATGTCACTGCGGGAAGTACAAACGCGTCCGTTATAAAGGTGTCGTCTGTGACCGTTGTGGTGTGGAAGTCACCCGGTCCAAAGTACGCCGGGAACGGATGGGTCACATCGAATTGGCCGCTCCCGTCTCCCATATCTGGTATTTCAAAGGGATCCCCAGCCGGATGGGGTTGGTATTGGATATGTCCCCCCGCTCCCTGGAAGAAGTGATTTACTTTGCTTCCTATGTAGTGGTGGATCCCGGTGCCACTCCCTTGGAGAAAAAACAGCTCTTGTCCGAAAAAGAGTATCGCAGTTACCGGGAAAAATACGGCAACGCCTTTACCGCCATGATGGGGGCGGAAGCGATCAAGCGGATTCTGGCGGACATCGACCTGGACAAAGAGGTGCAAGGGCTCAAGGATGAGATGCAGACCGCCCAGGGTCAACGCCGGAACCGGGCGATAAAGCGGCTGGAAGTGCTGGAAGCGTTCCGTGCCTCTGGTAACCATCCGGATTGGATGGTGTTGGACGTATTGCCGGTGATTCCTCCTGAGCTTCGTCCCATGGTGCAGTTGGACGGGGGGCGTTTTGCCACGTCCGATCTGAACGATCTGTACCGCCGAGTGATCAACCGGAACAACCGCTTGAAGCGGCTGTTGGATCTGGGGGCTCCCGATATTATCGTCCAGAACGAAAAACGGATGTTGCAGGAAGCCGTCGATGCTCTGATCGACAACGGCCGCCGCGGCCGCCCGGTCACCGGTCCCGGCAATCGACCCCTCAAATCCCTTTCTCATATGTTGAAAGGGAAACAAGGACGGTTCCGCCAAAACTTGCTGGGCAAACGGGTGGACTACTCCGGCCGTTCCGTGATTGTGGTAGGGCCCAACCTGAAGATGTACCAGTGCGGTCTGCCGAAGGAGATGGCATTGGAGCTGTTCAAGCCCTTCGTGATGAAGGAATTGGTGGCCAAAGGTTTGGCTCACAACATCAAGAGCGCTAAGCGCAAGGTGGAACGCGTCCACCCCGAAGTGTGGGATGTGTTGGAAGAGGTCATCAAGGAACACCCGGTATTGCTCAACCGGGCCCCTACGTTGCACCGTTTGGGGATCCAGGCGTTTGAGCCGATCCTGGTGGAAGGGCGGGCCATTCGGTTGCACCCGTTGGTCTGTACGGCATACAACGCCGATTTCGACGGCGACCAGATGGCCGTTCACGTGCCGTTGTCCGCTGAGGCCCAGGCCGAGGCGCGCTTGTTGATGCTGGCGGCGCAAAACATCCTCAACCCCAAAGACGGGAAACCGGTGGTCACCCCCTCCCAGGACATGGTGTTAGGGAGTTACTACCTCACCCTGGAGCGGGCGGGTTCACCCGGGGAAGGCAAAGTCTTCACCGATATCGGCGAGGCGATCAATGCCTATACCCAAGGTTATGTCACCTTGCACAGCCGGATTGCCGTTCCGGTGAAAACCCTGAACAAGCCGGCTTTTACGGAAAAACAGCAGGAAGCGTTGCTTCTGACCACGGTTGGGAAACTGATCTTCAACGAGATTTTCCCGCCGGAATACCCGTATATCAACGAACCTTCCAAGACCAACCTGACGGATGGAACTCCGGAGAAGTATTTCGTGTACGACAAAGGGGTCGACATCGCCAAGAAGATCAAGGAAATGCCGGAGCAGGATGCCCTGAAAAAAGGGTTCCTCGGTACGGTGATCGCCGAATGCTTCCGTCGTTTCGGCACCAAAGAAACCTCTGTGCTGATGGACAATATGAAAGCCTTGGGCTACTCCTACTCCACCAAAGCAGGGATTACCATGTCCGTTTCCGACGTGGTGGTGCCGGAGGAGAAACCGGCGATCCTAGAAGAAGCGGAGAAAAAAGTCCAAACGGTGTTGAAACAATACCGCCGCGGTTTGATCACCGAAGAAGAGCGGTATGAACGGGTGATCTCCATCTGGAGCCAAGCCAAGGACGATATCACGGAAGTGCTGATGAAGAAACTGGGTAAATTCAACCCGATCTTCATGATGGCCAACTCCGGTGCCCGGGGGAACGTGTCCCAGATCACACAGTTGGCAGGGATGCGGGGTCTGATGGCCAACCCGTCAGGGCGGATCATTGAGTTGCCGATTAAGTCCAACTTCCGTGAAGGACTTACCGTGTTGGAGTACTTTATTTCCACCCACGGTGCCCGGAAAGGGCTGGCCGATACGGCGCTCCGGACCGCCGACTCCGGTTACCTCACCCGCCGGTTGGTGGATGTGGCCCAGGACGTGATCGTCCGTGAAGAGGATTGCGGCACGGACAAAGGGCTGCCGGTCAGCCGGATTCGGGAAGGAAACGAAGTGATCGAAGATCTGTTTGATCGGATCGTGGGCCGGGTGGCCTTTAAGACGGTCCGCCATCCGGAAACCGGAGAAGTTCTGGCGGAACGCAACCAGCTGATCGATGAAGAGAAGGCGGGGCACATCGTAGCCACCGGTGTTCAGGAAGTGGAGATTCGTTCCGTTCTCAGCTGCCGTACTCACCACGGTGTCTGCCGTAAGTGTTACGGACGCAACCTGGCCTTGGGAACCCGAGTGGAGATCGGCGAGGCTGTTGGGATTATTGCCGCCCAATCCATCGGGGAACCGGGTACCCAGTTGACCATGCGTACCTTCCATACCGGCGGTGTGGCCGGGGACGACATCACGCAGGGTCTGCCCCGGATTCAGGAACTGTTTGAAGCCCGGAACCCGAAAGGGCAAGCTACCATCACGGAGATCGGCGGCAAGGTTACCGACATCCGAGAGGTGAAGGACCGTCGTGAGATCGAAGTGGAAGGCGACGTGGAGTCGAAGAGCTACCAGATCCCTTATGGCTCCCGTCTAAAAGTCTCCGTCGGCGATGTTGTCGAAGCCGGCGACGAGCTGACCGAGGGTTCCATCGACCCCAAAGAGCTGCTGCGGGTGAAAGGCGTGCGCGGCGTTCAGGAGTACATCTTGCAGGAAGTGCAGAAGGTGTACCGTCTGCAAGGGGTGGAAATCAACGACAAGCACGTGGAAGTGATGATTCGGCAAATGATGCGCAAAGTGCGGATCACCGATTCCGGCGACACCGATCTGTTGCCCGGCTCTTTCGTTGATCTGCACGATTACGAGACGGCCAACCGGAAAGCCCTCCTGGAGGGAGGAGAACCGGCTGTGGCGCGGCCGATCTTGCTGGGGATCACCAAGGCTTCGTTGGAGACGGAATCGTTCCTGTCGGCGGCATCCTTCCAGGAAACCACCCGCGTCCTGACCGACGCTGCCATCAAAGGCAAGGTGGACCGCCTGCTGGGGCTCAAGGAGAACGTCATCATCGGGAAACTGGTTCCCGCCGGGACCGGGATGTCCCGCTACCGCAACCTGGCCGTCGACAAGACACCGGAAACGGAAGAGGCGGCAGGCCAAGCCAAGGCGGCGGAAACCGTACTGGTGGATTAACCAAGAAGGCCGATCCCCGGTATATGCCGGGGCGTGCCCCTACGGGACTATCATAAGAGAGGGAGGCTTGGAAATCCTGCGGCGTAACTTGCTACGCATGGGAATGTAAGACGGAAAACCAAGCTGACCGCGTCCTTCCGTAGCCATCTATTGGTTGCCCCATAGGGACTACAATTAGAAACAGATCCATTGGTTGCCCCTAAAGGGACTACAACCAGGAAGCGATTGGTTGACAACGGATGACCCAGGTGGTAATATATCGTCGTGTGCTTGGTATTTTTCACTTTGGAGGGCGAACATTCTTGTCTTATGATAAAGTGAAAACGGCAAGTTCTCTGTTGATTGGAGCCAAGCAGACCAAGAAAGCGATTGAGCAGGGGAAAGCGCAGCAAGTGCTGGTGGCACAAGATGCTGATGAACACGTGACGCGCTCCCTGATCCAACTCTGTCGCCAACACGGAGTGCCTGTCGTGTACGTCGACTCCATGAGGGAGTTGGGCGAAGCCTGCGGTATTGAAGTGGGCGCCGCGACGGCCACCATCCTTGAGTAAGCAAATTGGAACAACCGATACCCTTCAAACCGCGTGTCTCGAGACGCACGCGGTTTGGTTTGGGTGTGGGTTCCAATTTTGTACCTCAAAATGAACCGCCTGGCTCTGTGGACTTAAAATATCAAGTGAGGAGGTGACGTAAACATGCCAACAATCAACCAATTGATCCGCAAAGGACGGAAGCGCAAAGTGGAAAAATCCACCGCTCCGGCTCTGCAACATGGATACAACAGCTTCCGCAAGGAAACGACGAACCAAAGTTCTCCGCAAAAACGGGGTGTCTGCACCCGTGTGGGTACGATGACTCCGAAAAAGCCGAACTCCGCCCTGCGTAAATACGCTCGTGTCCGCTTGAGCAACAACATCGAGGTGACGGCCTACATCCCGGGGATCGGTCACAACCTCCAGGAGCACTCCGTTGTTCTCGTTCGCGGGGGCCGGGTGAAGGACCTTCCGGGTGTCCGTTACCACATCGTACGCGGTGCATTGGATACCGCCGGGGTACAAAACCGGATGCAGGGGCGTTCCAAATACGGAACCAAACGACCGAAGAAATAATCATGGATAGCGATCATGCAGAAAAGGAGGGAATCCGATGCCTCGAAAAGGACCTGTGCCTCGCCGGGAAGTACTGCCGGATCCGATTTACAACAGCAAGTTGGTCACTCGTTTGATCAACCGGCTGATGCAGGACGGAAAAAAGGGGAAAGCTCAAAAGATCCTGTACGATGCATTTGACATCGTGCGTGAGCGTTCGGGCCAAGACCCGATGGAAGTGTTTGAACAATCCCTGAAGAATGTGATGCCGGTTCTGGAAGTAAAGGCCCGCCGGGTGGGTGGTGCCAACTACCAGGTACCGGTGGAAGTAAAACCAGAACGGCGTACCAGTCTCGGCCTTCGCTGGTTGGTCAGCTATGCGCGACTGCGCGGCGAAAAAACCATGCAAGAGCGTTTGGCCAACGAATTGATGGATGCCGCTAACAACACTGGTGCCGCCATCAAGAAAAAGGAAGACACTCACCGGATGGCCGAAGCCAACCGTGCTTTCGCCCACTATCGCTGGTAAGGTGCTTTCCTCATCTTTTGTCAATCATGAAAGGAGACAACCCTGATGGCACGTGAGTTCTCTTTGAAAGAGACGCGCAACATCGGGATCATGGCTCATATCGACGCCGGAAAAACCACGACCACGGAACGGATCCTGTTTTACAGCGGCCGCGTTCATAAAATCGGTGAGGTGCACGAAGGTGCGGCCACGATGGACTGGATGGAGCAGGAACAGGAACGCGGGATCACGATCACGTCCGCTGCCACCACTTGTCAGTGGAACGATCATCGGATCAATATCATCGATACTCCGGGTCACGTGGACTTTACTGTCGAGGTAGAGCGTTCCCTGCGCGTGTTGGACGGGTCTGTGGGGGTCTTTTGCGCCAAAGGCGGTGTGGAACCGCAATCGGAAACCGTCTGGCGTCAAGCGGATAAATACCAGGTCCCCCGCATTGCCTACGTCAACAAAATGGATATTATCGGTGCCGACTTTTACGGCGGCGTTGAACAGATGCGGGATCGGTTGAACGCCAATGCTGTGCCGATCCAGTTGCCGATCGGGGCCGAAGATACCTTTGAAGGAATCATCGACCTGGTCAAAAACTGTGCCTACTTCTTCCTGGATGATCTAGGAACCCGTACCGAAGCGCGGGAAATCCCGGATGAATACAAGGAGAAGGCGGAGGAATACCGCACCAAGTTGTTTGAAGCCCTGGCGGACCTCGACGATGAGCTGATGGAAAAAGTGCTTATGGAAGAGGAATTGACCGAAGAGGAGATCAAAGCGGCTATCCGCAAAGGGGTCGTCAACGTGGAGATCATTCCGGTCCTCTGCGGCTCTTCCTATAAAAACAAAGGGGTTCAGCTGATGCTGGACGCCGTCGTCGACTACATGCCGTCCCCGCTGGACGTTCCGCCGATCCAAGGGGAACTGCCGGATGGCTCCGAAGCCCAACGTAAATCTGACGACAACGAGCCTTTCGCTGCGCTCGCCTTTAAGATCATGACCGATCCGTTTGTCGGGAAGCTCACCTTCTTCCGGGTTTACTCCGGAACCCTGAATTCGGGCTCCTATGTGCTCAACGCCACCAAAGGCAAACGGGAACGGGTTGGCCGCATCCTGCAGATGCACGCCAACAGCCGGGAAGAGATTAAAACGGTGTATTCCGGTGACATTGCCGCTGCCGTCGGTCTGAAGGACACCGGCACCGGTGACACTCTGTGCGACGAAAAGAACCCGATCATCCTGGAATCCATGGTCTTCCCGGAGCCGGTGATTCAGTTGGCGATCGAGCCGAAAACCAAGAGCGACCAGGATAAGATGGGGATGGCTCTTGCCAAGCTGGCGGAAGAGGATCCCACCTTCCGCGCCGAAACCGACGAAGACACGGGCCAAACCATCATCCACGGGATGGGTGAGCTGCACCTGGATATCATCGTCGACCGGCTGCGTCGGGAGTTTAAAGTGGACGCCAACGTGGGTCAGCCCCAGGTGGCTTACCGCGAAACCTTCCGCAGCGGGGCCAAGGTGGAAGGGAAATTTGTCCGCCAGTCGGGTGGTCGCGGTCAGTACGGTCATGTCTGGATCGAGTTCGAACCCCTGGAAGAAGGCGGCGGTTTCGAATTCGTCAACAAGATCGTCGGTGGTGTGGTTCCGCGGGAATACATCCCGGCCGTTCAATCGGGTGTGGAAGAAGCCCTGCAAAACGGTGTGTTGGCGGGATACCCCCTCGTGGACGTCAAGGCGACCATCGTCGATGGTTCGTACCACGATGTGGACTCCTCGGAAATGGCCTTTAAAATCGCCGGTTCCATGGCATTGAAAGCGGCGAAGGCCAAATGTAACCCGGTTCTGCTCGAGCCGGTGATGAAAGTGGAAGTCACCGTCCCTGAGGAATACATGGGTGATGTCATGGGTGACATCAACTCACGCCGTGGTCGGGTAGAAGGAATGGAAGCCCGTGGCGGTGCCCAAGTAATCCGGGGCATGGTGCCGCTGGCCGAAATGTTCGGGTACGCCACCAACCTGCGTTCCCGCACGCAAGGCCGCGGAGTCTACTCGATGCACTTTGACCATTACGAAGAAGTGCCGAAAAACATCGCGGAAGAGATCATCGCCAAAGCATCCGGGCAGTGATCTTGGATGCAAGTCCAACGGGTACAGAGAGTTGGAAGCGGGTGAACCGCTTCCCGCTTTCTCCCTCATACATTAAACCATTTATCGAAGGTATCAAAAGGAGGATTTCGAGTCATGGCGAAAGAGAAGTTTGAGCGTACAAAACCTCACGTCAATGTCGGCACCATTGGCCACGTTGACCACGGGAAAACGACCCTGACGGCTGCGATCACCACGATCTTGGCTAAAACCGGCGGCGCTACCGCCACCGCTTACGATCAAATCGACAAAGCTCCGGAAGAAAAAGAGCGGGGGATCACCATCTCCACCGCCCACGTGGAATATGAAACCGAAAACCGCCACTATGCCCACGTGGACTGCCCAGGCCACGCTGACTACGTGAAAAACATGATCACCGGTGCCGCCCAAATGGACGGTGCGATCCTGGTGGTGTCCGCCGCTGACGGTCCGATGCCGCAAACCCGGGAACACATCCTGCTCTCCAGCCAGGTGGGTGTGGAGAACATCGTGGTCTTCCTGAACAAAGTGGACATGGTTGACGACGAAGAGCTCTTGGAACTGGTTGAAATGGAAGTGCGTGAACTGCTGTCTGAATACGACTTCCCTGGTGACGACATCCCGGTTGTGTCTGGTTCCGCTCTGAAAGCTCTGGAAGAGCCGGAAAGCGAGTGGGCTGAAAAAATCCTGGAACTGATGCGGGAAGTGGACGCTTATGTTCCGAACCCGGAACGGGATAAAGATAAACCCTTCCTGATGCCGGTCGAGGACGTCTTCACTATTACCGGTCGCGGTACCGTGGCCACCGGTCGTGTGGAGCGGGGGATCATCAAAGTGACCGATGAAGTGGAAATCATCGGGATGCAAGAAGATATCCGCAAAACGGTTGTGACCGGGGTGGAAATGTTCCGTAAGCTGATGGATGAAGCCGAAGCCGGTGACAACATCGGTGCCCTGCTGCGCGGTGTGAACCGGGAAGACATCCAACGCGGTCAAGTGTTGGCTAAACCCGGTACTGTGAAACCTCATACCAAGTTCAAAGCCCAGGTTTACATCTTGTCCAAAGATGAAGGTGGTCGTCACACCCCGTTCTTCAACGGTTACCGTCCTCAGTTCTACTTCCGTACCACGGACGTGACTGGTGTGATCAACCTGCCGGAAGGAACCGAAATGGTGATGCCTGGTGACAACATTGAGATGGATGTGGAACTGATTGCTCCGATCGCCATCGAAGACGGCACCCGCTTCGCGATCCGTGAAGGCGGCCGTACGGTCGGCGCCGGCGCTGTGACCACCATCTCTGAGTAATCCAGAATGGAAAAAGACTCCCTGACGGGGGTCTTTTTTTATATATTAATGTTGGCTACTGCTGAAGGGTTTAATGTACAAAAGAGGTTATCTCGTCGTAAAAAGAAAATCAGCATATAAAAAATTTAGTGAGAGTTTCCTTCGTGTTTAGAAAAAAATAGTATAATGGATATATTCGAAAAACAGGAGGGATAACCTTGCGCCTTTGGATGAAAACAGGTGTGTGGGCGGTTATGATGTTAATCGCCCTCACACCCATGACTGCCTATGCATGCGGATTGGGTCCGGATCACCAGAATGACAAAACGAAAGTTGTCAAACCGGGCAAAGCATGGAACAAAGGAAAAGCCAGGGTGAGTGCTCATCCCCACTATGAGTTGAAAGAAATCGCCGCCGCTTCACCGGAAGAATTGAAAGGAGTTCCCGTCACCTCTGCCGATGTGTATGCCCACAAAGGATATGCCTATGTAGGGACCCACCGTGGACAACAATCCAACGAAGGGGTTCGTGTCTTTGATATCCGCAATCCGGCAAATCCGGTGGAAGTGGCGGCCTTCGCCAATGATCTTCCGGGTACGTGGCAGGAAAAAGTGATTGTAAAATCGGTAAATACGACGCATTTCAAAGGGGATCTGGCGGTGGTCAGTGTTCAAAAATACCGCCAGGATCAAACCCAAAATGGGGGCGTGCTTCTCTATGACGTAACCAACCCCGAGAAGCCCAAGAAGCTCGCCTTCTGGACGGTGCCCGAAGAAATCCGGACCGGCACCCATGAACTGTACTTGACGGTGCAGGGAAATCGGGTCTTGTTGCTTGCCGCCAACATTTATGCCGATTACTATACCCAAGGAGAGTATCACGACTTTTCCATTGTGGATGTAAGTAATCCAACAGAGCCAGAGGAGTTGTACAACTGGAATCCCCGTGAACTGTTGAAGGCGGAAGACTATGACGGATACGCCTACACCGATGACGAAGGGGCCAGACGAACTGCTTTTGCCCACAGCATCATTACCGATCATAAAGGGCATTACGCCTTTGTCTCCTACTGGGATTTGGGGACGATCATTGTTGATATTCGCGACCCGCAAAAACCGAAAATACTGGGAAACACCAAGTTTGAGCGTCATGTACAGGGGGCTGCTCACTCTGCCGCCTTGGCCAAAGGAGGGACGCTCTTGATCGAGACGCGGGAAGTATTTGAACCCGACCCTTCTGATCCCGAATTTGAGCGGGGCTGGGGATATGTCCGCATCTACGACATCAAGGACAAGAAAAAGCCCCGGTTGATCGGGGATTATCGTTCGGAAAACTCCATACGGCAGATCAAGGCAGGAGAGAGGGAGCCCGGGACCTATACGGTACATGATCCAAAGGTGAAAGGGAATCTCCTGTATCTGTCCCATTATTCCGATGGCGTCCGGATCGTGAACATCGCCGACCCGACACAACCATACGAAGTCGCCTCCTATGTACCCGACCGGGCGATGGTGTGGGGGGTTTTCCTACATAAAAATGAGATCCTGGCATCGGATATGGGTTCGGGGCTGAAAGTGCTGGAACTAAATCGGAAGTCCCAGCAGATAAATGTTCATTGATCGATTGATAAACGGTGAAGTACTGACAAGTTACAAGGGTGTGACTGAACAATCCGTAGCGTGAGATCCCGGGTCGGTATGGCTGTCTTCGTTTCGTTGCAAAAAGCGCAAAGGCTCTCCGCCAGCCACACCGACCCTCTCTTGTTCTTGCGAAAAATTGAATTACCAGACAGGCCCTAAACCGTTTCCCTCAGGGAACGGTTTTTTTCGGACCTAATAATTCTTCCGAGGTTGAACCATCACGGGATTCCCGTACAATGAAAGCAAGAATAGAAAAATCATAACCAATATCGCATCGGGAGGGATGGTTCGTGTCTGCGGTCCGTGTGTTGCTGGTGCGGGAAATCGATGGGCAGATGTCTTCCAGCGGCTGTTGTGGTCGAGTGGCAGGGGATGCCGCCCGTTGGTCACGGGAAGGGCCGGTTTTTGCTGAACGCCGCCGCTGGATGGAGGAGATGGGGCGGCTGTATCGAGGGTTGGAGTCGCGCTTTGGCGAGAAGGTTCAGCTGGACGTGGTCGACCCGCGCAATCTTTTTTCCTACACGGCCCTCCTGTGGCAAGCAGGTCGTCAGGCGGGGCGCTCTCCGCTCCCCTTGATGGCGGGTTGGCTTACGGGATGGCATCGATTGGCCGTTTTTGTGGATGGGAAACCGATCGCGACCGGTCATGTGCCGTCACTGGAGAAGGTGGCGGAGGCAGTGGAGCACCGGTTGCAGTTTGGTGCTAAAAGATGAATCCAGTCGGAGCTATTTTAGCGCACTTCTTTTTTGTATGACGATCGCTTCTTCCGAATTCTTCGCTAACAGCAAATCCTGTTCCCCGGCGATTGTATATATTTTCGTTCCTTAAGGAAAATAATTGGATTGACCATCTTGAACAGGTAATTGATCGGGTTTCACAGTTGAAGTAATCTCATACACGAAGCCTTCTCTGCGATACTTCTCCTCATGATAGCTTTTGAAAATATATTCTTCTCCATTGAGAGTCACGATTTCATAGATCTCCTTATTCGAGTCACTACAAGCGGTGAGGATTGTGGTAAGAAAAAATGGGATGCAGACCAAAACAAAACGTTTAACCATGTTCAACTTTCATCCCTCCTCGCCATTGCGCTAAGAAACCAAACAGTCCCTTTTTGCGATTTGTTGCGGCTATGATATTCCTTTATCACATATGTAGACAGAAAACCTGCTCCAATCAAAAAAAGGCCCCAAAATGGGCCTGTCAATCGGTTTCATTCCACTCGTAACCATGCTCTCCGTTATTTTGCTTCCAGCACCCATGTGCTGCGGGGATCGACGGTGACTGTGTTCCCCTTTACCACATCCAAGGGTTTGGTGCCAGCCTTATAGCCATTGACAAGCACGTTCCAAGAGCCCTTGGAAGGAAGCGTGACCTTTACCGCATCGGCGTTGGCGTTATGAACCACGACCAAGGTTTTTTGCCGCTTCTGCCCCGCCAGACTGTAAGCGACAGTATTCTCCGGAGCGTTCAGGAAGGTGAGTCGCTTTCGGATCTCATCGGGATCGGACAGACGGAACTGGGGTTTGGCTTGACGCAGCTGAATGAGCCCTTTGGCGTATCGCACCTCATTATCAAAAGCGGCTCGCCGCTCCCAGTCGAGGCGGTTGATTTCGTCGGGGGATTTGTAGCTGTTTTCATCCCCGTACTTGGTGCGCATAAACTCCTGTCCGGCGTGGAGGAAGGAGATACCTTGGGAGGTGAGGACCACGGATGTGGCCAGTTTATGCATCTGTATCCGTTCTTCCTTGGAAGCATCGGGCTGGGTCAGCTCCAGTTTGTCCCACAAGGTGTGATTGTCGTGGGCTTCCACATAAGTGACTGTCTGGTTGGGAGACTCGGCAAAGGTGGACAGCTCTTCGCTGTAATCGATGCCGCCGGTGATCCCGCGCTGAATTTCCTGTTCCATACCGGGCTTCCCGTTGACAAAGCCGGAATCGGCTTCATCGAAGACACTTCCCTTTAATCCATCTCGGATATGGTCGTTAAAATGGGCGATCCGTTCCATCTTTTTCGCGTTTTTTTGGTTGGCTTTCCGCTCAGGGGATAAAGGGGTGTTCAGATCCCATCCCTCGCCGATGATGACGATGGAGGGGTCGATTTGATCGAGGGCCTTGCGCACTTCATTCATCGTGTCTACATCATGGATCCCCATCAGGTCAAAGCGGAAACCGTCCAAGTTATACTCTTTCGCCCAGAATGAGACCGACTCTACGATGAACTTTCGCATCATCGCCCGCTCCGAAGCGGTGTCATTTCCGACACCGGACCCGTTGGCAAGGGTTCCATCTTCGTTGTATCGGAAGTAGTAACCCGGTACCAGCTGATGAAAATGGGAGGCTTCCGCGTCATACACGTGGTTGTAAACGACGTCCATCACCACCCGAAGATCCTCATTGTGAAGCGTTTGCACCATTTGCTTCAACTCCCGGATTCGGGTGACGGGATTATAGGGATTAGTGGCATAGGAGCCTTCAGGGGCGTTGTAGTTTTTGGGGTCGTACCCCCAGTTGTACTGCGGTTCATCCAAACGGGTCTCATCTACCGTAGCGTAATCGTAGATCGGCAGGAATTGCACATGGGTGACACCCAGATCTTTGATGTGATCCAGCCCGGTTTTCACTCCCCCGGGACCGCGTGTTCCTTTTTCCGTCACTCCCAGGAACGTTCCTTTCCGTTTAATTCCGCTTTCGGGGTGGATCGAGAGGTCCCGCACATGCAGCTCATAAATGATGGCATCTGTCGGCTCGGCGAATTTCGGCTTTTTCTTCGGTTTCCACCGCTTCGGGTTGGTCCGTTTCATATCCAGGACGACCCCTTTGTCGCCGTTGACGGTGACCCCTTTGGCATACGGGTCGACTGCTTCATTCCAGTCGTCCCCGATTTGGACGCGGTATGTGTAGATGAGGCCGTGCCGGTTTCCGGGTAGGGAGGCGTGCCATGTCCCCCTTTTTCCTGGTTTCATGTCGATTGCTTTTCCGTTCTCGTCATCCCAATAATCGTAGACCACCAGCTGGGCTTTTCGGGCGGTGGGTGCCCACAAACGGAAATCGGTCTTTTTTTTGCTGAAAAGCGGACCCAGCTTCCCGTTGTACGCATATCGCTCATCAAAAGCATCCGTTCGAACCACCTTGCCCGCCGTTACCGTTTTCTCCCCGTATCCTTCCAGGGTGAGGCGTGGAGGCTGGGAGATGTCCATCTGCCGATCCGTATGGATGATGATTCGGTTGGTTTTTTCTTGATCGGGATTCGGTGATTCGATGGATTGGATACCAAACCCGTCGGACAGGGTGATCCGATCTTCCACGCCACGCCAATCAATGGGTTGGTTGGTGCGGAGGGTGAGCGTATCCCAATCATCCATGCTGGCTTCTACGATTCGGGGGGAGCGATCCACCTCATCCTCGCTGTAGTAAACCGTCTCCTCTCCTTGCAGGATCCACACCTCCACCTGTCCATTTGCTTCATCCCACTTGCTGATATAGCGGTCGATATAATCTTTCTCCGCCCAATCGTTGTCTGGAGTACTGCGGCGGGGGAGTAAGCCGATTCGATCCCCGGCACGTAAACCGGATATCTGGAACCGGGCTACCTTACCGTATGCATCTTCTTCGGTAAAGGAAAAGGCTTGACCGTCCTTCCCTTCCGCCCACGCCCATAAGTTCCAGCCGTCGTAATCCCCGCCGAAGCGCCAGTAGTGGACGATTACATCAACGGTTTCCTCCTCTAGTGCAACCGTTTGCACCGGAAGCGTGAAAAAAAGACTGCCCATCAACAAAAACAGAGACAGCGCGATGAAGACGCTTTTCCTAAATCCTCTGTGTGTCACAGAGTCACTTCCTTTCCCTGGTGTCTACTCCATGGTACCTCGATTTTGTAAGGGTTTTCAATAATAAAGTGGGAAGATTTCATCATTTATAGATAGGGGGAAGGGGAAGAGGAATCTCAATCCCGATAAGCTGGACTAGCAGCCTATTGGGAAGCGGGGGAGCACCATGAATCGGGGACGGACGAGGGTATGACGGTGATGGTGATCGAAGGGGATGAAGTGGATCCCGCGGTTTGCTTGAAGGAAATGATTTAAAAAGATAAATGGGCGCTTGATCAGTCTCCGGTCGCTTTCGGAACGGGAAAGGCTCAATGGTGTCGACATGCCCAAAATCTCTGTTTCTAATCCTCCCGGCGATCATCACTGGTGTAAGGATTGTGGGCAGCGACGGACTCTTGTACGTCTGACGGCGGGAATGTTTGGCTTACGGACAATCTAAAAAACAGCCCTGTGAGAAATTTTTTTCACAGGACTGTTTTGTGTATAGTGCAGTTCCTGAAAAGAAAGGGTATAATGATCGGCAGAGACTGGCGCATTTTTCCTTTCGGGATGGTTGGAACTCCGGTTCCTCTTATTTCATATCGGAACGGATGAGGTGGTTTCGATAAAGGTATTGGAATATTATATCGAACTGCGGTTGCACTATTCGGATGTGGGCGAAGGTCAGACGATAAAAGTCCGCTTGGATGAGTTGGCGGAGACGCTATACAGTTCCAGGCGCAATATCACCCGTTTATTGAAAAGCATGGTGGAAGAAGGGTATCTGAGATGGCAGCCGGGGAAGGGAAGGGGGAATGCTTCCACCATTCAGTTCATACAGCCGTTGAACGTGGCGTTTCTGTATCACTTTGATGATCTCATCCAACAGGCAAAATACAAAGAAGCGATCCGATTGCTCAAAAAAAAGGGAGTCTCTCCACCCATTCGGGATCGCTGTTACCGGTATTTGATGAGGGAGTTGAGCATACCCGGCATCCCGCTGGAAGAACAGGGGAAGCTGTTGGGGAAATCCTCCTCTCGCCTAAGGCCGACCATGGTATCTACAGAGACGGGCACGTGGAGAATGATCCGGAGGGACTCCCGCAAACGATAATCCGGTGATGTAAAAAGGAAGGTTCCCAACCGGATTGATTCTAGTGATTCCCATCCCCTCATGCTACCATACGGGAGGGTCAGTTTCCCCGAACCAATCGAAATGACCCATCTGTCATGATTCCATCACGGATGCGAGGATGTTTTTCCTTGCATCCGTTTTGACATTCACGTATAATGAGGAATGTTGGTCATGGACGGCGATGATGCGGAAGGTTGCCGACACACCCGGCCCCTTTGCCATGGGTGGGCGGGTAATTTCCGCGGAGCAAAGGTTCATTTCCTGAAAATGAGCGAAAAGGAGGGGCATACATGGCAAAGCAAAAGATTCGCATTCGCCTGAAGGCGTATGACCATCGTGCATTGGATCAATCGGCGGAGAAAATCGTCGATACGGCCAACCGGACGGGGGCGGATGTATCGGGACCGATCCCGCTGCCGACGGAGCGCGCCGTCTACACGGTCTTGCGTGCGGTTCACAAATACAAGGATTCGCGGGAACAATTCGAGATGCGCACCCATAAGCGGCTGATCGACATCGTCAACCCGACTCCGCAAACCGTGGATGCGCTGATGCGGCTCGACTTGCCTTCCGGCGTCGACATTGAAATCAAACTTTGAATAGGAAAACGATACCAGTCGGTAGGAGGTGTACGACGTGAAAGGGATTCTCGGTAAAAAGTTGGGGGTGACGCAAGTATTTGCCGAAGACGGCACCATGATCCCCGTGACGGTGATCAACGCGGGCCCCTGCGCCGTGTTGCAGAAAAAAGAGGCCGAAACCGACGGCTATGAGTCCGTCCAGCTCGGGTTTGCCGATAAAAAAGAACACCGGGCCAACCAACCGGAAGCCGGCCATGCCAAAAAAGCGGGTTCGGCATCCAAGAAATTCATTCGTGAGATCCGCGGGATGAACCCGACCGAATTCGAGTTGGGTCAAGAAGTGAAAGCGGACCTGTTCACCGAAGGTGATGTCGTCGATGTCACCGCCACGTCGAAGGGGAAAGGGTTTGCCGGTGCCATCAAACGGCATAATCAAGCCCGCGGTCCGATGACTCACGGTTCCCGCTATCATCGCGGCCCCGGTTCCCTGGGCGCCATCGATCCGATGCGCGTGTTTAAGGGGCAGACGCTGCCGGGACGCATGGGCACGGATAAAGTGACCGTCCAAAACCTGAGAGTGGTGAAAGTGGATACCGAAAAGAACCTGCTGCTCGTCAAAGGTTCCGTACCGGGTCCGAAAAACAGCTATGTCGTGATTCGATCCGCAGTCAAGGGTCAATAAGCGAAAGAAGGGAGGAGACTTTCATGCCGAAAGTGAATGTCTTGGACATGAACGGCAGTCAAGTGGGCGAACTGGAATTATCCGAATCCGTGTTCGGAATCGAGCCCAACCAATCGGTTCTGCATGATGCGGTTGTGATGCAGCAAGCATCCCAGCGCCGCGGGACCCATGCCGTCAAAAACCGCGCCGCTGTTCGTGGCGGCGGCCGCAAGCCTTGGAAACAAAAAGGAACGGGACGTGCGCGTCACGGCAGCATCCGCTCCCCGATCTGGGTCGGCGGTGGTGTGGCGTTTGGACCCACCCCGCGCAGCTATGCATACAAGCTGCCGAAAAAAGTGCGCCGCTTGGCGATTCGCTCCGCGCTTTCTTCCAAAGTGAAGGAAGACAGTCTGGTCGTTCTCGATCAGTTGTCCTTGGAAGCACCCAAAACGAAGGACATGGTGAAGGTATTAAACAACCTGAACGCTGATCGCAAAGCGTTGGTGGTCAGCGACAACGTGGATGAGAACTTGGCCCTGTCCGCGCGGAACATCCCCGGTGTCAAGGTGATCGACACCCACGGACTCAACGTCCTCGACGTGTTGAACCATGACAAGTTGATCATCACCCAGGGTGCGGTGTCTCGTGTGGAGGAGGTGCTCGGGAAATGAAAGATCCCCGCGACATCATCCGTCGCCCGGTGGTAACCGAGAAAACCACCGACATGATGGCGGACAACAAGTATGTCTTTGAAGTGGACTTGAAAGCCAACAAGACGGAAATCAAAAAAGCGGTTGAACAGATCTTTGATGTGAAGGTGTCCCAAGTGAACACCATGCGCGTCAAAGGCAAGCCGAAACGCTTCGGCCGCTACACCGGACGCAGCTCCGACCGGAAAAAAGCGATCGTAAAGCTGACGGACGACAGTAAGAGCATTGAGCTCTTTGAAGCTTAATCCCCTGGAAAAGGAGGGAACGAATCAATGGGTATCAAACACTTTAAACCGACCTCGCCCGGTCGCCGGCAGATGACGGTCTCTACTTTTGAAGAGATTACCACCGATAAGCCGGAGAAATCCTTGACGGCCAAATTGGTCAAAAAAGCGGGCCGCAACAATCAAGGCCGGATCACCACCCGGCATCAGGGCGGCGGCCACAAGCGCAAGTACCGGATCATCGACTTCAAACGGAACAAAGACGGCATACCCGGCAAGGTTGCCACGATCGAATACGATCCCAACCGTTCCGCCAACATCGCCCTGATCCACTATGTGGATGGGGAGAAGCGTTACATCCTTCATCCGAAGGGATTGAAAGTGGGCGATGTGATCCAGTCCGGTCCGGATGCCGACATCAAAGTGGGGAACGCCTTGCCGTTGGAAAACATTCCGGTGGGTACCGTGATCCACAACATCGAGCTGAAACCGGGTGCCGGCGGACAACTGGTTCGCGCTGCCGGTACGCAAGCACAATTGCTCGGTAAGGACGGCAAATACGCAATCCTGCGTCTGACTTCCGGAGAAACCCGCATGGTGCAACGGGCTTGCCGGGCCACCATCGGTCAAGTGGGCAACCTGGACCATGAGCTGATCAATATCGGGAAAGCCGGCCGCAGTCGTTGGAAAGGCGTTCGCCCGACCGTCCGCGGCTCTGTGATGAACCCGGCAGACCACCCGCACGGTGGTGGGGAAGGCCGCGCTCCGATCGGACGCAAATCCCCGGTTACACCTTGGGGCAAACCGACCCTGGGTTACAAAACACGGAAAAAGAACAAGCCGTCGGATAAGTATATTGTACGTCGTCGTAAGAAGAAGTAATCTTACATCCCTGTATGAAAAAGAAGGGAGGTTGAATGCATGGGTCGCAGCCTGAAAAAGGGGCCTTTTGCAGACGAACACTTGTTGAAGAAAGTGCGGGAGCTGAACGAGAAGAACAACAAAAAGGTGATCAAGACCTGGTCTCGTCGCTCCACGATCTTCCCCGACTTTATCGGCCATACCATTGCGGTGCATGACGGTCGCAAGCACGTGCCGGTGTACGTAACCGAGGATATGGTTGGGCATAAACTGGGCGAATTCGTCTCCACCCGGACGTTTAAAGGACACGCCGGTGACGATAGGAAAACCCGCAAACGGTAATTGAGCGTGACAGAGAGGAGGTCTTAAGCCATGGAAGCGACTCAAACCCAAGCCAAAGCGGTGGCACGCTACGTTCGGATCGCTCCCCGCAAGGCGCGGTTGGTCATCGACCTGATCCGAGGCAAATCCGTAGGCGAAGCGCTGGCGATCTTGAAGTTCACGCCTCGTGCGGCTTCTCCGCTGATTGAGAAGGTGCTGAAGTCGGCGATTGCCAATGCGGAGCACAACTACAACCTGGACCCCGAAAATCTGGTGGTGGAAAAAGCGATGGTGGACGAAGGTCCGACCATGAAACGCTTCCGTCCCCGCGCTATGGGACGTGCCAGCCGCATTAACAAGCGGACCAGCCACATTACGGTGGTCGTATCTGAAAAATAAGGAGGGAAACGCACATGGGTCAGAAAGTCAACCCGGTAGGGTTGCGTGTCGGTGTCATCCGTGACTGGGAATCCAAGTGGTACGGTGGAAAAGACTACGCCGACATGCTTCACGAAGACATCGGAATCCGCGAATTTCTGGCGAAACGGTTGAAAGACGCGGCGGTCTCCACCGTTGAGATCGAGCGGGCGGCCAACCGTGTCAACCTGACCATCCATACGGCAAAGCCCGGGATGGTGATCGGGAAGGGCGGCTCCGAAGTGGAGGCCCTGCGCCAGCAGCTCACCAAGCTGACCGGCAAGAAAGTGCACATCAATATCAACGAAATCAAATCTCCTGAGTTGGATGCCCGTCTGGTGGCGGAAAGCATCGCACAACAGCTGGAGCGTCGGATCTCTTTCCGCCGTGCGATGAAACAAACCATCCAACGGACCCTGCGCGCCGGCGCCAAAGGTGTGCGTACTCAGGTGAGCGGCCGTCTCGGCGGTGCGGACATCGCCCGGACGGAAGGATATAGCGAAGGTACGGTTCCCCTGCACACCCTGCGTGCAGACATTGACTACGGAATTGCGGAAGCCCACACGACCTATGGACGGATCGGTGTAAAAGTGTGGATTTACCGCGGTGAGGTCCTCCCGGCCAAGAAAAAGGGAGACGCGGAAGGAGGCAAGTAACATGTTGATGCCGAAACGCACCAAGTATCGGAAAGAGCATCGCGGACGCATGAAAGGCCGCGCCAAAGGCGGCACGGAAGTGGCGTTCGGCGAATATGGCCTGCAAGCGCTCGAGCCTTCCTGGATCACCAACCGGCAGATCGAGGCGGCGCGGATCGCGATGACTCGTTATATCAAGCGTGGCGGTAAAGTCTGGATCAAGATTTTCCCCGACAAGCCGATTACGCAAAAGCCCCTGGAAGTTCGGATGGGTTCCGGTAAAGGTTCTCCTGAGAAATGGGTGGCCGTCGTCAAACCGGGCAAAATCATGTTTGAACTGGCGGGTGTTCCGGAAGAAGTGGCCCGTGAAGCCATGCGGCTGGCGGCCAACAAACTTCCGATCAAAACGAAATTTGTAAAACGTGATGAAGCGGGTGGTGGAACAGATGAAAGCTAAAGAGCTGTTGGAGATGACCACCGCGGAGATCGAGCAACAATTGGCCTCGCTGAAAGAAGAGCTGTTCAACCTCCGGTTCCAGGCTGCGACCGGTCAATTGGACAATCCGGCCCGGATCCGTCAGGTTCGCAAGAATATCGCCCGCGCCAAAACGGTGATTCGGGAGCGCGAACTGGGGATTGAAAGGAGGAAACAGGCATGACCGAAGAACGCAACAGCCGCAAGGTGCGCGTTGGGAAAGTCGTCAGCGACAAGATGGACAAAACGATCGTCGTCGCGGTGGAGACCTACAAACGGAACAAACTGTACGGCAAACGCGTGAAGTACAGCAAAAAGTTCAAGGCTCACGACGAACAAAACCAAGCCAAAGTGGGCGATGTCGTCAAGATCATGGAAACCCGCCCGTTGTCCAAAGACAAGCGGTGGCGCCTGGTTGAAGTTGTCGAAGAAGCCGTGATCGTTTAAAGTTCATTTTTGACTGGCGGAAGGAGGGAGACCGATGATTCAACCGCAAACCCGTCTGCGCGCTGCCGATAACTCCGGAGCCAAAGAGCTGATGTGCATTAAGGTTCTAGGTGGTTCCAAACGGAAGTCTGCAGGGATTGGCGATATCATCGTTGCATCGGTAAAACAAGCAACACCCGGGGGCGTTGTCAAGAAGGGGGAAGTCGTCAAATGCGTGATTGTACGCGTCAAGCGTTCTACGCGTCGTCAGGACGGTTCCTACATTCGCTTTGACGAAAATGCCGCCGTGGTGATCCGGGATGACAAGAGCCCCCGTGGGACTCGTATCTTCGGCCCCGTCGCCCGGGAACTGCGCGAGAAAGATTTTATGAAGATCATCTCGCTGGCTCCGGAAGTGCTCTGATTCAAGAACGGATGAGAACCGTTGAGTAAGGAGGTGCCGAGCATGCAGGCCAAGCGTCCGAACAAGCTGCATATCAAAAAAGGGGACACCGTGATCGTGATGCGCGGAAAAGATGCCCCCACCCGTGATAAAGACGGAAAAATGGTTTACACCAAAGGGCGGGTAATCCGGGTGTTCCCGACGGAACAGCGGGCTCTCGTGGAAGGTGTAAACATGGTGAAGAAACACAGCCGTCCTACCCAGGACAACCCGCAAGGGGGCATTATTGAACAAGAAGCCCCGATCCACCTCTCCAATCTGATGGTGGAAGACCCGAAGTCGAAAGAACCGACACGGATCGGTTATCGTACCGTGGAAGGCAAAGGCGGCAAGCAACAGAAAGTCCGCTACGCCAAGAAGTCCGGGGAAGTTCTTGATAAGTAACCCCCGTCAGGAAAGGAGGAACGAATGCCATGGCAGTCCGTTTGAAAGAACGTTACCAACAGGAAATCAGCCCGTCGCTGATGAAAAAGTTTGAGTACCAATCTCCGATGCAAGTGCCCAAAGTGGAAAAAGTGGTTATCAACATGGGTGTGGGGGAAGCGGTCCAAAACGCCAAGGTGCTGGACGGCGCAGTGGAAGATCTGACTCTGATCTCCGGGCAGAAACCGGTGATCACCCGAGCCAAAAAGTCCATCGCCGGCTTCAAACTGCGGGAAGGGATGCCGATCGGCGTCAAAGTAACCCTGCGCGGGGAACGGATGTATGACTTTCTCGACAAGCTGATCAATGTGGCGCTCCCCCGCGTTCGTGACTTCCGCGGGATTTCGCCGAAAGCGTTTGACGGTCGCGGCAACTATACGCTGGGCCTGAAAGAGCAATTGGTGTTTCCCGAGATCGAGTACGATAAAGTGGACAGTGTACGGGGGATGGATATCGTCATCGTGACGACCGCCGACTCCGATGAAGAAGCCCGTGAACTCTTGACCCAGATGGGGATGCCGTTCCGGAAGCAGTAAGATTGCAAAGACGAGTAGAGGATCGACTGGACATCTGTTCAGTACGACTCACATCTTTTAAAAAGGAGGGAATCCGTTGGCCAAGAAATCGATGATCGCCAAAGCAAAGCGCAAGCCCAAGTACGATGTGCGCGCCTATACCCGTTGTGACCGCTGCGGACGGCCGCATTCCGTTATCCGGAAGTTCCGCTTGTGCCGAATTTGTTTCCGTGAGTTGGCCTATAAAGGGCAGATTCCCGGTGTGAAAAAAGCCAGCTGGTAATCGACAGTGGAAGGAGGGATCTTGCATGGTGATGACTGACCCGATTGCTGACATGCTGACCCGCATCCGTAACGCGAACCTGGTTCGCCATGAAAGCCTGGAGGTACCGGCCTCCAAATTGAAACGGGAAATCGCGGAAATTCTGAAGCAGGAAGGTTTCATCCGTGATGCGGAATATGTGGAAGATGGCAAACAGGGGATCATCCGTATTTTCTTGAAATACGGCCCCAACAATGAGCGCGTGATCACCGGGCTGAAACGGATCAGTAAACCGGGCTTGCGCGTTTACGCCAAAAACGAGGAAGTACCGCGGGTTCTGCGCGGTTTGGGAATCGCTGTCCTGTCTACCTCCAAAGGGGTTATGACGGACAAAGAAGCACGCAACGCCAAAGTGGGCGGCGAAGTGCTGGCTTATATCTGGTAATCTCGTCGGAAAGGATGGAGGTGAATCTTCATGTCCCGTATCGGTAAAAAGCCGGTCGCCATCCCCAACGGGGTGGAGGTGAAGCTGGACGGGAGCACCATCCAGGTCAAAGGGCCCAAAGGAACCTTGACCCGGGAGCTGCATCCCGAAATCAGCGTAAAAGTGGAAGAAAACGAAGTGATCGTGGAGCGTCCCAGCGATCACCGTAAACACCGCGCCCTGCACGGAACGATCCGCAGCTTGGTGTCCAATATGGTAGAAGGAGTCACCAACGGCTACACCAAGAGCTTGGAGTTGGTGGGTGTCGGTTACCGGGCCCAGAAAAAGGGCAGCAAAGTGGTATTGAACGTCGGTTACTCCCACCCGGTGGAAGTAGAACCGCGGGAAGGGATTGAACTGGATGTTCCCTCCCAAACCCAAATCATCGTAAAAGGGATCGATAAGGAAAAAGTGGGGGCTCAAGCCGCCAACATCCGCTCGATCCGCGAACCCGAACCTTACAAAGGAAAAGGGATCAAATACAGCGATGAGCGCATCCGTCGCAAAGAAGGAAAAACCGGGAAGTAATTGAAGCCTTGAGAAAGGAGTGACAGCGGCATGATCAAGAAGCTGGATCGCAACAAGAGCCGGAAACGGCGTCACATGCGTGTCCGCAAAAAGATCATGGGCACCGTGGAGCGTCCCCGCCTGAACGTGTTTCGCTCCGCCAAGAACATTTACGCTCAAGTGATCGACGACATGAACGGTCATACGTTGGTTTCCGCATCCAGCCTGGACGCTGAAGTAAAAGAAGTGGGCATCTACGGCGGCAACGTGGAAGCGGCTCGGAAAGTGGGCGAACTGTTGGCCAAGCGGGCTCAAGAAAAAGGGATCGACCAGGTTGTATTCGACCGGGGCGGATACCTCTACCACGGCCGGATCAAAGCATTGGCCGAGGGTGCCCGTGAAGGAGGTCTCAACTTTTGAGCAGGGGAGGGAAGAGCGTGCGCAAGGATCAGCCCAAAGACGATATGAACGAAAAAGTGGTCAGCATCAACCGGGTGGCCAAAGTGGTGAAAGGTGGACGTCGTTTCAGTTTCAGCGCCTTGGTTGTGGTTGGCGATGGCAAAGGGAAAGTGGGAGCCGGGATCGGGAAAGCGGCTGAAGTGCCGGAAGCGATCCGCAAAGGGGTGGAAGCAGCCAAGAAAAGCATGATCACCATCCCGCTTAACGGGACCACCATCCCCCATGATGTGATCGGCGCATATGGAGCCGGGCGCGTGCTGATGAAGCCGGCGTCCAAAGGTACCGGTGTGATTGCCGGCGGAGCCGTCCGTGATGTGCTGACGGTGGCTGGTGTGGGTGACATTCTTACCAAATCCACGGGGTCCAATAACCCGATCAACATGGTTCGCGCCACCCTGCAAGGGATCGAAAGCTTGAAGCGTCCGGAAGACGTGGCCAAGCTGCGCGGCAAAACTGTAGAAGAGCTGTTAGGATAAGGAGGGATGATCGTGGCGAAAAAACTGGCTATCACCCTCAAACGGAGCTTGATCGGCCGTCCTGAAACGCAGCGGGTGACCGTGCGGACGCTCGGGCTGACCAAGCGGGAACAGACCGTGGTACAAAACGACACCCCGGCGATTCGGGGGATGATCAACCAAGTGAAGCATCTAGTCGATGTCAAAGAAGTCGATGCGTGATGCTTGTCCACCGAACTGGAAGAGGAGGTGCGAAGGATGAAATTGCATGAATTGAAACCGGCTGAGGGTGCCCGGAAAAACCGGAAGCGCTTGGGCCGCGGGATTTCCGCAGGCCAAGGCAAGACCGCCGGCCGCGGGCACAAAGGGCAAAAAGCCCGTTCCGGCGGCGGGGTGCGACCCGGATTCGAAGGGGGACAAAACCCGCTTTACCGCCGGCTGCCGAAGCGTGGGTTCACCAACCCGACCCGTAAAGAGTATGCCGTGATCAACCTGGATACCCTCAACCGATTCGAGGAAGGTACGGTGGTCACTCCGGAATTGCTGAAGGAAACCGGTGTGGTGAAAAACATGAAAGACGGTTTGAAAGTGCTAGCGAATGGGGAACTGAAAGTCAAGTTGACCGTCAAGGCTCATAAGTTCTCGTCCGCGGCTGCGGAAGAAATCGCAAAAGCCGGAGGCACGACGGAGGTGCTCTGATGTTTCAGACCGTACGCAACATCTTTAAAGTGGAGGACCTCCGTCGCCGGATATTGTTCACGCTGGCGATGATCGTTGTCTTCCGAATCGGCAGTTACATTCCGGTTCCCAATACGAACAACGAGGCGCTGATCGCTCTGACGGACGGGGCCGGGGCATTCGGGTTGATGAATACTTTTTCCGGTGGTGCTCTTCTTAATTTCTCCATTTTCGCCATGGGGATCTTCCCCTATATCACGGCATCGATCATCGTGCAGCTGTTAACGATGGACGTGATTCCGAAGTTCGCCCAGTGGGCGCGGGAAGGGGAAGTGGGGCGCCGCAAGTTGGCACGGGTAACGCGCTATGGTACGATAGTGCTGGCTTTGATCCAATCGATCGCCATCACCATCGGCTTTAACACGATGGGTGCCAATATGGGGCTGAGCTTCATCAACAACCCGAACTTCTTCACCTTTGCCCTGATCGCGATCACGTTGACCGCCGGGACCGCGTTCCTGATGTGGTTGGGTGAGCGGATTACGGAGCATGGGATTGGAAACGGGATCTCCATCATTATCTTTGCCGGGATCATCGCCGGAATTCCGCCGGCCAGCCAGCAAATCTATGAGACGCAGTTTGCCAACGCAGGTGACGAGATCTTCCTCAGTATCGTCAAGCTGCTGATCATCCTGGCCGTGTTGATCCTGATCGTCGCCGGTGTGATCTTCATCCAGCAAGGAGTTCGTAAGATCAAGGTGCAATACGCCAAGCGCGTGGTCGGACGCAAGATGTACGGCGGTCAATCCACCTACATCCCGATGAAGGTCAACGCGGCGGGGGTGATTCCCGTCATCTTCGCCATGTCGCTCTTGATCTTCCCGACGACCATTGCGGGATTCTTCCCTAACAGCGCCATCTCTCAGTGGATTATTTCCAACTTCGCATTTGATGCCCCGCTGGGAATGTTCACTTATGTGCTTCTAATCATCGGGTTTACGTACTTCTACACGTTTGTACAGATCAACCCGGTGCAGCTGGCGGATCAGTTGAAGAAAAACGGCGGTTACATCCAAGGCAAACGTCCGGGCAAAGTTACCTCTGCGTTTCTCACTTACGTGATGAACCGGATTACCTTTGCCGGTGCCTTGTTCCTGGCGGCGGTCTCCATCCTGCCGGTGTTCTTTACCGCGCTGGCTAACCTTCCCACCTCCGTTCAGATCGGCGGAACGTCGCTCTTGATCGTGGTCGGGGTGGCTCTGGAGACCATGAAAACGATTGAGAGCCAGCTGATCAAGCGCCATTACAAAGGATTCATCAAATAGAGGGGTTCCCCGGACCAGGGGAATCCGTGTGCAACCGGCTGAGAGGCCGCATGCCGCATCACACGTGTCCTTCCTCGCGAAAGTGGAGGTTGGGCCTGCAGGATCGACACCTGGGGTGATCGTAAGGCGGACCGCCCTGTGCTTGTTGACACCACCGGGAGGGATGAGGCTTGAATATCGTGCTGATGGGACTGCCCGGTGCCGGGAAAGGCACCCAAGCCGACCGGATCATCGAGGCATTCCACATCCCGCACATCTCCACAGGCGATATGTTCCGCTCTGCGGTGAAAGAAGGTACTCCTTTGGGACTGGAAGCCAAGTCCTATATGGACGAGGGACAACTCGTCCCCGACCGTGTTACGATCGGTATCGTAAGAGAGCGGTTGGGCAAAGATGATTGTGCCGAAGGCTTTATGCTGGACGGGTTTCCCCGAACGGTTCCGCAAGCGGAGGCCTTAGACGTTAGCCTGAAGGAGATGGGCAAAACTCTTAACCACGTCATCTATATTGAGGTGGAAGAGGAAGAGTTGTTGAAACGGTTGACTGGACGGCGGATCTGTCGCGATTGCGGGGCCACCTATCATGTGGCTTTCGCCCCCCCGAAGCAAGAAGGGGTTTGTGACCGTTGCGGAGGCGATCTCTATCAACGGGAGGACGACAGGAAAGAAACCGTGGCCAAACGTTTGCAAGTCAATCTGGAGCAGACCCGTGCATTGTTGGATTACTACAAGGACAAAGGGAACTTGTGCAGGATCAACGGCCAACAGTCCATTGAGCGCGTCACCCAGGATATTCTCGGCTATCTTAGGGGATCAGCCGAATGATTATCCTAAAATCGTCCAAAGAAATCGAACGCATGAGGCGGGCGGGCCGCATTGTATATGAGGCCCACCAGTTGGTCCGGGATGCGATCCGGCCGGGGATCACCACCAAGGAGATCGACCGGATCGTAGAGGCTTACATTCGCAAGCAGGGAGCTGTTCCTTCTTTTAAAGGATACAACGGTTTTACCGGTAGCGTTTGTGCTTCTGTCAACGAAGAGCTCGTCCACGGGATCCCGGGGGACCGGGTATTGGTCGACGGAGATATCATCAGCGTGGACATCGGAGCTTACCTGGATGGGTATCATGGCGATTCCGCCTGGACCTATCCCGTGGGCACCGTCTCGGAAGAAGCGTCCCGCTTATTATCGGTAACCGAAGAATCCCTCTACCGGGGATTGAAGCAGGCGATAGCCGGAAACCGCATCGGAGATATCTCCCATGCGATCCAATCGTTTGTGGAAGACGCGGGTTACTCCATTGTACGGGAGTATGTCGGACATGGAGTGGGACAAAACCTCCATGAGGAGCCCGGCATTCCCAACTTTGGGCCCCCGGGTAAAGGCCCTCGGCTCAAATCCGGCATGACGTTGGCTGTCGAGCCGATGGTGAATGTGGGTGCGCGCCATGTGAAGACCCTGGCTGACAACTGGACGGTTGTGACGGAAGACGGTTCCCTCTGTGCCCATTTTGAGCATACCATCGCGATCACGGAAGACGGCCACGAAATATTGACCACAGCTGGTTAGGTGAAGGGTGATGGATGTGACGGATGCCGAGAGACGGCCTTCCATCGGACAGATAGTCCAAGTGAAAAAAGGCCGTGAGGCGGGGCGATATGCGATCGTAATCGGTTGGGAAGAGCCGCACTTTGTTCTTCTCGTGGACGGGGACAAACGTAAGTTTGGGCAGTCCAAAAAGAAAAACGTCAAGCATATCCAACCTACCAAGCACATCGCCCGGGAAGTAGCGGAATCCATGAGTAAAGATGGCCGGGTGAGCAACGCCAAGCTGCGCCACGCCTTGAACCAATACCTTCTCCAGATCGGAGAACGCAAAGGAGAGTGAGTCAATGGCCAAGGAAGATGTGATCGAGGTGGAGGGAACGGTGATTGAACCGTTGCCCAATGCGATGTTCCGGGTAGAGCTGGAGAACGGTCACAAAGTACTCGCCCATGTTTCCGGCAAAATCCGTATGCACTTTATCCGGATTCTGCCCGGTGACCGCGTGACGGTCCAGCTTTCCCCGTATGATTTGTCCCGCGGCCGGATTACGTATCGCTATAAGTAACCCCCGCGGCAATGGTCCGCTCGGATGGTAACGTCAAACGTGATCCGGGCGCATTCGGAGGAGTTGACACACCGAGTGGATACAGGAGGGAAGCAAAATGAAAGTCAGACCTTCGGTTAAACCGATTTGCGAAAAATGCAAGGTCATCCGTCGTAAAGGTGTTGTGATGGTGATCTGCGAAAACCCGAAACACAAACAAAAACAAGGCTGAAGACAGGAGGTGCTCAACCTTGGCTCGTATCTCAGGCATCGACTTACCCCGTGACAAACGGGTGGAAATCGCCCTGACCTATATTTTCGGCATTGGCCGTTCTCAGTCGGCCCAGATCCTGAAAGAAACGGGGATCAATCCGGACACCCGGGTACGGGACCTGACGGAAGACGAAGTGGCCAAACTGCGGGGCTACATCGATAAGAACCTGGTAGTGGAAGGGGATCTTCGTCGGGAAACGGCGCTTAACATCAAGCGTCTGATCGAGATCGGATCCTATCGCGGCATTCGTCATCGCCGTGGACTGCCGGTTCGCGGCCAGCGCAGCAAAACCAATGCGCGGACCCGTAAAGGTCCCCGTCGGACCGTTGCCAACAAGAAAAAATAATTGAGATAAGGAGGGAAACACATGGCTGCCAAAAAGCGGACGACCAACCAGCGCGTCAAACGGCGTGCAAAGAAAAATGTGGAGTCGGGTACGGTACACATCCGCTCCACCTTTAACAACACCATCGTCACGATCACCGATAAACGCGGGAACACCATTTCCTGGGCCAGTTCCGGCACACTGGGCTTCAAAGGCTCTCGCAAAAGCACGCCTTTCGCCGCCCAGATGGCTGCGGAAGCCGCCGCCAAGCAGGCGATGGAACATGGCATGAAAAGTGTCGAAGTGACGGTGAAAGGTCCGGGAGCCGGCCGGGAAGCGGCGATCCGCTCTCTCCAAGCGGCCGGGTTGGAAGTCAACCTGATCAAAGACGTTACACCGATTCCCCATAACGGGTGCCGCCCGCCGAAGCGTCGCCGCGTCTGATGACGATCGATTCCGGGTTGGCTATGGTTTATACTGGTAAGACTATGTGTATACTGGTAGGGTACCCATCTGTCCTTTTGGTTGCCCATAACCGCTCGCCGGGGGATACATGGTTTTTATCCATCCCAGATCGCACCGATGTCACCCGGAATGCGACGTTCTGAAGGAGGGTTTCAAGATCGTATGATTGAAATCGAAAAGCCCAAAATCGAGACCGTAGAGGTCAGTGAAGACGGCCGGTACGGAAAGTTCGTTGTGGAACCCTTGGAACGCGGTTACGGCACCACCCTGGGCAACTCGCTGCGGCGGATTCTGTTGTCCTCCCTTCCGGGTGCGGCGATTACGTCCATCCAGATTGACGGGGTGTTGCATGAGTTTTCCACGATCCCCGGTGTAGTAGAGGATACGACGGAAATTATCCTCAATTTGAAACGTCTGTCCTTAAAAATCCACTCCGATGAGGAGAAGGTGTTGGAGATCGATGTGGAGGGCGGCGGTGATGTGAAAGCCGGCGACATCCGTGCCGATTCCGATGTGGAGATCCTCAACCCGGATCTGCATATCGCCACCTTGGCCAATGACGGACGTCTCCATGTCCGGCTGACGGCCAACCGGGGGCGTGGATATGTACCCGCGGACCGCAACAAACATGAAGATCAACCGATCGGTGTCATTCCGATCGACTCTATTTATACCCCGATTGAACGGGTGAATTACCAGGTGGAAAACACTCGGGTTGGTCAAGTCACCAACTATGACAAACTGACGCTGGAAGTGTGGACCGATGGCAGCCTTCGTCCCGAGGAATCCGTCAGCCTGGGTGCCAAGATCATGAACGAACATCTTCTGCTCTTCGTCGGGTTGACGGAAGAAGCACAAGATGCGGAGATCATGGTTGAAAAGGAAGAAGACAAAAAAGAGAAGGTCATGGAAATGACCATCGAAGAGCTGGACCTGTCTGTCCGCTCCTACAACTGCCTTAAGCGTGCCGGGATCAATACGGTTCAGGAGCTGACGCAGAAATCGGAGGAGGACATGATGAAGGTCCGCAACTTGGGACGAAAATCGCTGGAAGAAGTGCAGGAGAAGTTGTCCGAGTTGGGTCTCTCCCTGCGCAGCGATGACTGAATCACCATCTGTTTACAAAGGGAGGGGAAAACATGGCATATTCGAAACTGGGTCGGAATACAGCGGCACGGAAAGCGCTGCTCCGGGATCTGGTTACTGACCTGATCATCCATGAGCGGATTCAAACCAGCGCCTCCCGTGCCAAAGAGGTTCGCTCGATCGCCGAGAAGATGATCACCTTGGCCAAACGGGGCGACCTTCACGCCCGGCGCCAAGCAGCTTCCTTCGTGCGGACCAACCGCTCCCGGACCGAAAAGGAAGGGGAGAAAGTCTCCCACGAACAAGTGGATGCCGTCAAGAAGCTCTTTGATGAAGTGGGACCCCGCTATGAGGAACGCAACGGCGGTTACACCCGCATTATCAAGATCGGGCCTCGCCGCGGTGACGCCACGGAAATGGTCTATCTGGAATTGGTGAAATAAACCGTTTATGGATCAAAGGGAGAGGGCAGGATCGATCCGGTCCTGAAATCTGCCCTTTTTTCTTTTATCTTTATCTAGGGCGTGTCTGATAATCGATTGCTAGGGGAGGGACCGGCGTGACCGTCTTCGATCTCTTGCAAAATGGGCATAGCGAGACCGGGGAGCGAAGCGACCCAGGCGAGATTTGTGCTCGATGAGTACAAAGGATCGCAGCCGGCCACACCGTCCTCACCATAACATCATTAAAACTTGAATGACCAGACACGCCCTAGTACTACAGTTGTGCTTATAAGAGCAGGTGCAGATGTGAGAAGGGAGGGTGGTGGGATGGCTGCGATCCTTTGCGCTTTTTGCAAGAGATTGAAGACAGCCCGCCAGCCCGACCAACCTACGCTTATATACACTCTTTGTACAAATGCAACTGTAGTACTAGCAAGTGCGGTTTGATAAAGCGGGGTGAATCACCCGTGATTCAATTGGAAAATGTGACGTTTCACTATCCGGGGCGGGGAGAGGAACCGCCGGTTTCCGTCCTTTCCGGAGTGGATTGGTGTGTGAGGCAAGGGGAATACGTCGCCGTCATGGGTCCCAACGGTTCTGGTAAATCTACCATGGCCAAGCTGTTTAATGCACTGCTGCTTCCTGATGAGGGAACCGTGCGGGTGTGTGGCATGGACACCCGGGATGAAAAGTTGTGGGGAGTGATCCGACAACGGGTGGGGATGGTTTTCCAAAATCCCGACAATCAAATTGTGGGTACTACTGTCCGTGACGATGTGGCCTTCGGATTGGAAAACTTGGGGCTCCCCCGGGAGGAGATGCGGCGTAGAATCGCCGATGTCCTTCCCCGGGTGGGCCTTTCCGGAATGGAGGAGCAGTCTCCTCATCACCTGTCCGGGGGACAAAAACAGCGCTTAGCCATTGCGGGCGTGATCGCCATGCGGCCGGATGTGATCGTGTTTGATGAAGCGACTTCCATGTTGGATCCGGAAGGAAGACAGGAAGTCTTGGACACGATTCGCTCTCTCCATGAGGAAGGGACGACGGTGATCCATATTACCCACTCTGCAGGGGAGGCCCTGTGTGCGGATCGAATCGCGGTGATGGCTGCCGGCTCCGTCCGAATGGATGGACCCCCCCGGGAAATTTTTAGGCAGGGGGACCGTCTTCGCGAGTGGTCTCTTGAAATGCCCTTGTTTGCCGAGGTGGCGGATCGTCTTCGGCGGGAGGGTGTACCCCTGTCCCGGAATATCTCCAGTGAAGAAGCGTTGGTGAGAGAACTATGGGCATTGTTATAACCCATTTGTCTCACGTTTATATGAAGGGGACCCCTTACGCCAAGCTGGCTCTCACCGATATCAACCTGGAAATCCCCTCAGGCGCGTATGTGGGGGTCATCGGGGCTACCGGTTCCGGAAAGTCGACACTGGTCCAACACATTGCCGGCTTGCTTCGACCGACTTCCGGCCAGATTCAAATCGGGGATACAGAGATTACCCCGGACACGAAGGATTTATCGATGCTTCGCGGTCGAGTAGGAGTGGTATTCCAGTATCCGGAACATCAGTTATTTGAAGAGACAGTGGCCAAGGACGTGGCATTTGGCCCCCGCAACTTGGGTTTGCCATCGGAAGAAATTGAGCGTCGCGTGATCGAAGCGCTCGAGTGGGTGGGATTGGCGAAGGAGCTGGCCTCCCGTTCCCCTTTTCAACTGAGCGGTGGACAGATGAGACGGGCGGCCATCGCCGGTGTACTGGCCATGCATCCGGATGTGTTGATATTGGACGAGCCTACCGCCGGACTGGATCCGGCGGGTCAGCGGGAACTGCTGAACCGCATTTACACCCTCCACCGGGAACGAAAGATGACCGTCATCCTGGTTTCCCACAGTATGGATGATGTGGCGCGCTATGCCGAAACCCTGTTCGTAATGGCCGGTGGACGGGTGGTGTTGAGAGGCTCCACGGAGGGTGTGCTTCAACAGGCCGATCGCTTGCGGGAATGGGATCTGGGCGAGCCGGAAGCGGCCCGGATCGCCGGCCGCTTAAACCAACGGCTGGATCCGCCGCTTAGGCTCGACCGGTTTACACCGGAATCGCTGATCGATGCCGTCCTGGAACGGGTGAAAAAGGGGGAACGCGGATGAGTGCTCTCCAAAATCCCATTCTGGGTCAGTATGTACCGGGAGATTCCCCTCTGCATCGCATGGACCCCCGTGCCAAACTGATCTATGTGTTCTTGTTTATGATGATTGTCTTTCTGGCCAACAACAGCTGGACTTACGGATTGTTGGTGGCGGTGACGGGAACCGGCATTTTGTTGTCCGGTGTTCCTCTTGTTATGGTGTGGCGGGGGTTAAAACCGATCCTGTTTCTGATCGCTTTCACGGCCGGGTTACACCTGTGGATGACCCGCGGAGGAGAAGTATGGGTGGACTGGGGATGGCTCACCATCCATGAAGAAGGAGTGATTCAGGCGGTGAAAATCGCCCTCCGCTTCCTGCTCTTGGTCATCACCGGCACCCTGCTTACCCTGACCACTTCTCCCATTGATCTGACAGACGGTCTGGAGCAACTGTTGTCCCCTTTTACACGCATTGGAGTGCCTGCCCACGAGCTGGCATTGATGATGTCTATCGCCCTCCGCTTTATCCCCACCCTATGGGAGGAGACGGATAAAATCATCAAAGCGCAAAAAGCCCGCGGTGCCGCTTTTGAATCCGGGAGCGTATGGAAACGGGTGAAAGGCTTTGTTCCCATCCTGATTCCGTTGTTTGTGTCCGCCTTTCGTCGGGCAGAAGAGTTGGCGTGGGCGATGGAAGCGCGGGGATATCGAGGCGGTGTGGGTCGTACCAAGCTGCGGGAGCTTCAGTATACCCGCCTGGATTATGCCCTGTGGGCACTGCTTGCTGTAATAATCGTCGCGTTGGTGGGGTTGCGGGATGGATGACAGAAGGAGGGACCCGGTCATGCGGCTCAAAATGACAGTGGCCTATGACGGTACCGATTTTTCCGGATTCCAAAGTCAACCACGCTGCCGAACGGTGCAGGACACATTGGAGGAAGTTCTCTCACGGGTAGCCGATCATCCGGTTCAGGTGACTGCATCGGGACGGACGGATGCCGGTGTTCATGCCCAGGGCCAAGTAATTCATTGGGACACGGATTCCCCGTTGCCCGTCGATCGCTGGGTGCGGGTGACCAATCATATACTGCCTAAAGATGTACTCATCCGGTCGGCGGAAGAGGTGAAGGCGGATTTTCATGCCCGCAAGGATGCGCGGTGGAAATGGTATCGCTATACATGGGACACCCGAAGGGTACCGGATTTGTTTTTACGGAGGTACACCACCCATTGGCCCCACTCATTGGATGTGAACGCCATGGCGGAAGCCGGACGCCACCTTGTTGGCACCCATGATTTCACCTCTTTTTCCGCAGCCCGGGCCCAGGTGTCTCATCGGGTGCGATCCTTGTATGAGTGTCGCATCCGCTGTCCACAGCATGGTGTGGTAGCCCTGGATGTGGTGGGAGACGGCTTTTTATACAATATGGTCCGGATCATTGCCGGAACGCTGGCGGATGTGGGAGGCGGAAAAATCGCCGCTGACAGCATTCCCGCCATTTTGGAAGCGCGAAAGCGGGAGGCGGCGGGGCGGACGCTGCCGCCGGAAGGATTAACCCTGATGCGTGTAGGGTACGGAAGCGACCAAGAGAGAAATTTCCTATCTTGACACGGCTCCCCTGTTGGTGTAATATGATCGTTGGTAATTTTCCACTTGCCCCGGTGGAACAAGTTCGGCGCACTATTTTTTAATTGATAGCCAAACCAGCCTGACACGCACGGCTTTGTTGCCTGTGCATATAGGAGCAATGGTTTTGGCCAGAGGAGGGAAATTCAAATGCGAACCACATTTATGGCCAAACCGAACCAAGTGGAACGGAAATGGGTTGTGGTGGACGCTGCCGATAAAACGTTGGGTCGTTTGGCCACGGAAGTGGCGACCTTGTTGCGCGGGAAGCATAAACCCCAATACACTCCCCATGTGGATACCGGTGACTTTGTGATTGTCATCAACGCATCCAAAGTCCACTTGACCGGGAAAAAACATGCGGACAAAACCTACTACCGGCACTCCGGTTGGCCGGGCGGACTGAAAAGCATTTCCGCCGGCGATCTGCGTGAAAAACGTCCGGAACTGATGATCGAGCTGGCCGTCAAAGGCATGCTGCCCAAAAACAAGTTGGGTCGTCAACAGCTGAAAAAGCTGAAAGTATATGCAGGCTCCGAGCATCCCCATCAGGCCCAGCAGCCTGAACAATGGGAACTACGCGGATAAAAAAGGAGGGAACCCATCTTGGCACAAGTCCAATTTTACGGCACCGGTCGGCGTAAGGAATCCATCGCCCGCGTTCGCTTGGTCCCCGGGGACGGGCGCATCGTGATCAATGGTCGCGACATGGATGATTACTTTGGCCTGGAAACCCTGAAAGCGATTGTGAAACAACCGTTGGTACTCACCGAAACCGTGAACCAGTACGATGTGCTGGTGACGGTGGAGGGTGGCGGCTTTACCGGTCAAGCCGGAGCCATCCGTCACGGCGTGGCCCGCGCGCTTTTGAAAGTGGATCCGGAACTGCGCCCCACCCTGAAGAAAGCCGGCTTTCTCACCCGTGACCCGCGGATGAAAGAGCGGAAAAAATACGGTCTCAAAAAAGCCCGTCGCGCACCGCAATTCTCCAAGCGCTGATCGGCAGGCGAATCACCTCGTCCCATTGGGACGGGGTTTTTATTTTGACAAAAATCGCCGCACGACTTGGTTGGTATTCTCCCGTTTCCTCGGTAACACTAATTCCATGAAAGGGGGACAGGAGATGGGCAAAGTAGTATGGCTGGAAGCATGGAGGCTCAATAAGCTGGAGCGTGTACGGCAAGAAGCGTTGGCCTGCTTCTCGTGGGGAAAATTGTCTCGACTGGTGGAGAACGTGTTGGAGCCAACCACCCGTTCCCTGTCTCCTCATAAGCGATTTGTCGTGGATGAGGCCGTTTACCGGCTTGCTTTTGAGTCCTACATCCAGGGAATTCAGTTCAGTCGCCGGGGAGCGGAAGAGTGTCCACCCAACCTTCCCTTTACGGAGCGCCGAAATTGGTACAACCGCTGTTTTCGTGAGGAAGGGGATCACTTGGTGGGGCGAATCGCGGAAGAGATGGAGCTCTTTTTTCATGTGGATGAATGGACCTGTCAGTCTGTGTTGCTTTTTTTCGATGAGGTGGCGATTCGTTGGTTTCTGGAAGGCATCGATTTTGGCATCCAACTTCGTAAACGGCGCCTCCTGTGAGGGAATAAGCGGGCTCTGTCGTCCATATATATGGGACAAACTGACTTAGGACCAAGGGGGGATACCCGATGAACCAATGGAAAGCATGGATGCGGAAGCGAAGCCCGGGCTTTTGGGGGTTCCTATTCCTTTTTTTACTGGCAGCGGTAACCGCATGGATGGCGTGGTGGACTGGCTTTGCATCTCAGGATGCATGGAGCATGCCGTTGTCCGGTAAAGTGATTGTTGTCGATCCGGGTCATGGAGGAAAGGACGGGGGGGCGGTCAGCCGTGACGGGCTGGTGGAAAAGGAAGTGGCGCTTTCGATTTCACTGAAATTGCGAGATTATCTGCAAGAAGCAGGTGCTTTGGTAATCTTGACCCGAGAGACAGACCAGGATTTGGCAGATGTCGGTGCTCGGAAGCGCAAGGCGCAGGATCTGCACCGAAGGGCCCAACTGGTTAAGACGAGCGATGCGGATGCTTTTATCAGCGTTCACTTGAATGCAGTCCCTTCCTCACGATGGTCCGGTGCCCAGACTTTTTACTATCCCACCTTGGAAGATAACCAACAACTGGCCCGTTACATCCAGAGAGAGCTGATTCGCAATTTGGAAAACACCACCCGTCAGGCGCGTCACAGCGGAGAAGTCTACATATTAAAAACTTCCCCCGTTCCATCCGCTTTGGTGGAAGTGGGCTTTTTGTCAAACCCGCAAGAGGCGGCGCGATTGGCGCAGGAACCCTATCAAAACCTATTGGCAGCCTCGATTTACGAAGGGGTTGTCCATTTCTTTGCTTATAAGGAAGAGGGGGGAGAAGAGTTGAGTGAAGACAGGTAGCGGATCCTCCCTTTGAAACTCCGTTCAGGATTGGTATCATGATAGGGACGAAGAAAAACACACTTTTGAAGTACAGTCTGTGTTAACACCTTGTTGCAATCGTCTTATACCGGTTGTTATGCCGCGGGGATGGGGCATGATGACTCATAAAAACGACAGGATAAATTGAGGTGTAACAGGATATGCCGACGATCGAAAATATTTTGGAAGCGCTTCGTCAAGTGGAAGAACCGGAATTCAAGCATAATCTGGTCAAACTGAACCTGGTTCGCAACATCCGCATTTTTGAGGATAAGGTGAGTCTTCAGCTGATGTTGTTCAGCGAGGATACACCCCACCGGGAACAGATGATCCAAGAGGTAGAAAAAGCGTTAAAAGAAATCGGGGCTCCCGCGGTGGAAGTTACGGTGGATGTTTTAAGCGATAAGGAACAGGAAGCGCTGGCGGCACGAATTCGTGAAGAACATCAACAAAAGGTGCGGGCCAAACGGGCAGCGGGACAAACACCGATTCAGGCGGAACAAGCCTCCCTGTTGTCCCCGGACTCCGGTACCGTGTTTATCTCCGTCGCAAGCGGCAAAGGCGGCGTGGGCAAGTCGACTGTGGCGGTCAATTTGGCAGTCGCCCTGGCCCGGGCAGGTAAACGCGTGGGCATTATTGATGCCGACATTTACGGATTCAGTGTTCCCGATATGATGGGAATCGAAGAACGGCCTGCGGTTGTGGACAAGACCATCTATCCAGTGGAACGGTTTGGAGTCAAAGTGATCTCCATGGGCTTTTTTGTGGAAGAGAACGCCCCCGTGATCTGGCGTGGCCCCATGTTGGGTAAGATGCTGCGCAACTTCTTCCAGGAGGTGGATTGGGGCGGATTGGACTTTTGTATCCTTGACTTGCCTCCCGGAACCGGCGACGTTGCCTTGGATGTTCATCAGATGTTGCCCCAGAGCAAGGAATTGCTGGTGACCACCCCCCATGCCACCGCTGCTTTTGTTGCGGCAAGAGCAGGAGCGATGGCCCTGCACACGGAACATGAGATCCTGGGTGTAGTGGAAAACATGGCCTATTACCAATGTTCCTCCTGTGGAAACCGGGATTTTGTCTTTGGCAAGGGAGGCGGCGACAAACTGGCTGAGGAATTGCAGACAGAGTTGCTTGTTCAGATTCCCTTGGGAGCTCCGGAAAACAAAGATCCCTCCGCGCCGGACTTCTCACCGTCCATCTATGGAGCGGACACATCCACGGGTCGATTGTACGCAGATCTGGCCCGTCAAGTCATCGACCGAACGAGCCAGGCTTGATTCAGCAAAAGAGGAAAAGCCCCTCGCTGATGGTGTGATGTTCCACACCACAGCGGGGGTTTTTGCTTATTTACGGAAGGGAGCTTTTTATCGGGCCGCGATGGAGTCCTCAGAAGTATTACGTACTTCCCCCGCCCTGTTGATCCCCTTGTCCTCCTCCTTGTTCCTGTTTCTTCTTTTCTTCCTCTTGTTTCTTCACCGCTTCCTCCACCACTTTGGTGAACTTTTCCCGGAAGACGGGGTTGTCCAGGGCCTCTTCCATCGTCTTCATAGTCTGTTGGCGGTATTCCCGGCTTTTCATTAACTGTTTCAAGTGTCTGGTGTATTCGGGATCCCGCATGATGTCCAGCATTCCCTTTTGATATTCCGGATCCTTCAGCAAATCCTTCATCAGTTCTTTTTGCTGTTTTTGAGTGGCCTTGGCGAAGCTGGCAGCCACTTTTGGTTTTTCCATCAGCTTTTCCAGTTGTTTCTGCATTTCCGGGGAAACCAGGGTTTCGCTTACTGTTTTTTCCATTTCTTGTTCGGCGATAATGATATCCTGGCGAATTTCCGGATCTTGCAGCAACTCCACCAATGCTTTTTTGCCTTCTTGTGTCTGCAGAACGTCCATCACCATTTGTTTCGTCTCTGCATAATCCATGGTTTGGGGTTCTGGACGGGTGACAGGGCCGCAGGAAACCATGAAAATCAACAGAAATAAGATCGGGATGAAGCGCAAGCGACGGTCCATGTGATTCAACTCCCCGGTTCTCTAAATTGTCGGTCCCACAGGGGCAACTCCATTTTCAGGCTCTCACAGTTAATATGGGAAGGCAGAGACCATTTTATGAATCTGCCTAAATCGTGCCTGAAACCGGGGCACCGCCCATGAACTGTCACAATGGCGGAACGGGATTGATTGTTTAAACCGACTTGTCATCGGTATAATGGGTGTGACTCGTACAAGGGATCTATGTTCGAAATAGGCGTATGGGGGTGCAGCATTGCCGCCATCCCTACGGATTGTTCAGACACGCCCTGGTCGATAATGGTTGCCCCTAAAGGGACGACAACTAAATTAGCGGATGGAAGCCCTTAAAGGGACGACAATTTAAATAACCGATGGTTGAAGGAGCGATTCATTTCATATGACTATACGTAAGCTGTTTTTCTTGTTTTGGACCACCTTATTGTTGGGAACACTGGCGGCACCGGTGGCGGGGTTTGCCTTGCAGGTGTTCTTCGGGCCGATCGGGATCGATTTTGTCCGCATGTTATGGGCCGGGGTGATGTTTGGTGCCGTGGCTCAGATGGGCTTTTTTGCGTATATGGTGTTTAACATGGTCGGGAGGGGATTTATCCGAAACCCCTATATTTACCAATCGCTGCAATTAGGGTTGACGATCCTCGTCCTGATTAATTCTTTTTCCATCACGTTGCGACGCGGCGGGGAAGAGACGGCTTCTTTTTTGTTACATCTAATTTTACCCGCTGTTATTTTGATTGCGGCTCTAGTGGTGGCCTGGTTCAAGATGAAAGCAACCAATCCATCTGCGTTCATCCCTACTGTCTTCTTTATGGTAGCGGCCACCTGGTTGGAAGCGCTGCCGTCCATCGAACAGCAATCCCTTGAGATGATTTTGCTGATGGTGCTTACACTTTTGGTATGTAACGCCTGGCAGATCATGCAATTACATCGTTTGGTGGAGCCCATGGATTTGCCCACGCCGGAAAAGCCGCAGAAAGAAAAAAAGAAAAGCTGAACCCTTGGTCCAGCTTTTAATCCACCGGATTCAATTCCACTTCGGACCCTGCGATCAGTTCGGACACGGTTACAAATTCGTATCCCTTTTCCGTAAGATCGTCGAGAATGACCGGCAGTGCTTCATGCAGTTGCTTGCTGGAATCGCTGGCATGCATCAGGATGATGTCCCCTGGGTGGGCTTTACTGGTGACCCGGTTGATGATTTTGTCCCTGCCCGGGTTCATCCAGTCCAATGAGTCGGTATCCCATTGGATGGTGGTGTAGCCCATCTCGTCGGCGATTTTCAAGACACGCTTGTCGAAGTCGCCGTTGGGGAATCGGATCAGGTTGGGCTCTTGCTTGGTTAATCCCGTTAAGATTTGATGAGCTTTGCGGATTTGTGTCCGGATCTTTTCCTCATCATAGGTGCTGTAGTTTTCGTGGCGATGACCGTGACTGCCGATCTCAAATCCCATGTCGACGATGCGCTTCACGATATCCGGGTGGGTTTCAGCCCAAGGGGAGCTTAAGAAAAACGTCGCTTTTTTCACCCCTTTTTGTTCCAATACATCCAAGATGGGACCGGTTCGTTCTTCTCCCCAGCTGATATCAAAGGTCAGAGCCAGCTTTTTTTGATCTGTGTCTACGCTGTAGACTGCTGCAGGGCCTTGATTGAGCGGCATAAAGACTTGGATGTCTCGTTGTTCCGCCACATAAATGCCGACTGCCAGCATCAGGGCGACCACCACCATCAAGCCGCGCTTTAAGTGTTTGCCTGACATTACCCAAAAGAAATTCAAACTCCCGCCACCTCCGCCACATCGGTTTATGCACCTGTCCCACTTTAAATGTATTCCGATGGACGAGGGTTATGAATCCATTTCGCGGGAAAAAGAGGAGTGTGAGGGGATGCGTCGTTTCTTAGCATCCGTTTGGGAAGATAAAAACATCTTGATCTTCGCCACATTTGTGTTTTTGTTTACTGCACTTGCTGGATTTGCCGGGGCTGAAACTCTCGGGGAAGCCTTGATGAATTCCCCCATGTGGGAAGAATTCGAAAAAACGCTGGAAGAGATCCAGGAGAACCCCACTTTCGCAAATGCCTTTATCACTATCTTTATCAACAATGTTACCGCTTCGCTCCTGATGGTGGTGTTTGGTCTTTTCTTCGGAGTGTTTCCCCTGATGGCGCTGGTGACGAACGGCATGCTCCTGGGGGTGGTGCTGGGGATCGCCTCCGGCGAATCGGGAGCCAATCCCTTCGTCCTGTTCGTCACCACCATTCTCCCCCATGGAACTTTGGAATTACCGGCCATCCTGATCGCTGCCACCTTTGGGATTCGGTTGGGGATGACGGTTTCTCGGTCGATTGTGGGGCTGTTCTCATCCACTGCCAGGACGAGAAGCGTCGAGGATTGGAAGGGGATTCGCAGACGGGCGTTGCCGATTCTGTTAGGAATCCTGGTGTTGCTGTTTTTCGCCGCTCTGATTGAAGCCGGCCTCATTACTCTGTTGAGTGATCTCGCATAAAGGAGGAAATGTGGATGAAAACAAAACTGTCCTGGGAAGGTAAGATGCGTTTTGAGGCGAAAACCCCCTCCGGGCACACGGTCACCCTAGATGCCGCACCGGAAGTGGGTGGTGAAGATCGGGGAGCGAGGCCGACAGAGTTGTTACTGTCTGCCACGGGCGCATGCTCCGGAATTGATATCGTCGAAATTCTGCGCAAGATGAGATTGACAGTGGAAGATTTCGATATGGAAATTTCCGGGGAGCGGGCAGAGGATCATCCCCGCCGGTTTACTCGTGTTCATATCCATTACAAACTGACCGGAGACTTGCCTGAAGAGAAAGTGAGGCGTGCCGTCGAGCTTTCCCGGGACAAATACTGCTCCGTTTCCCAGTCCCTTAACGCAGAAATCCTCACCAGCTTTGAAATCAATGGCAATCGGTATGAATGATTAACGATGGCGTGTCTGGAAATCCGCAGGGCGAGATTCCGTGTTGGTATGGCTGTCTTCGTTTCGTTGCAAAAAGCGCATAGCGAGACCGGGGAGCGTGACCCAGGCGAGAGTTGTGCTCTGTGAGTGCAAAGGCGTACCAAAAGCCATACCAACCCTCCCTTTTTTTTTACGGAAAATCGAATTTCCAGACCCTCTCTAGGCACCCCCGGTACGGTAACCGGGGTTTTTTTGGATCGCATTTATCAACCAATTGTGAAATGATAGAAATGAACTTATTTCTAACCATTTATAAGGAAAGGAGAGACACATGCCGGATTGGTCATATCGTACCCTGTTTCAGCCGGTGTTGTTTGCGATGTCAGATATCCGTTCCCGCGATTGGGCCCTTCGTGCCATGAGGGGATTGAGCCGTATGCCTTTGGGAAAGCAGTTGATCCAAACCATGGGCCATATGACTCCTGCCAAGGAGATTTCCCAACGAATTGGGGGCTTGGATTTGGCTTCCCCGGTGGTTATAACGGGAGAACTGGATCCTCGTCGGTTAGGGGTGGAACCTTTGTCCCTGTTCGGCGCTGGGCTGTTGGATCTGGGAATCGTGACGCAAGAGCCCATTTGGGGAAAGATCGAACGGGATGACGATAAGAAGGGATTACTGCTCTCGCATCCCTGGGTAAATACGGGAAAAAGCGCGTTGCTGTCCTCTTTGGAGGATTTGGGACCGGTGTCGACTCCCTTGATGGTACGCCTCGGCCATCATCCATCTGCAGATGAGGCAGGGATTAGCGATGAACGAATCAACCTGATTCGCGAACTGGCCCCTTATTGTTCTTTCTTTGTATTGGATGAGACGGATGGACGAAAGTGGGGTCAAACTGAGTGGAAAGAGCATATGACGGCGGTGACAGATGAATGCCGACGTTTGAATAAGCCGCTGTCTGTATCTGTGCTACCTGATTCCCGGTTGTTGGAGTGGGAAGAAGACTGGTCCTCTGAGGTGGATGCCATTGTATTTTCGGATGGCATCCATACATCAGAGGGATATCGAATTGGCGATCCGGATGCAAAACAACGAGTCCTCGCCGCTGTTCATCGATGGAAAAACCGATATCCGGATTGTCCGGTATTCGCCTCCGCTGCTGTGCATGAACCGGCCGATGCGATGATGTGTTTAAAGGCCGGTGCCGATCTGGTCATGGTGAATGCAGGCTTGGTTTTCAGTGGCCCTGGGCTGGTTAAACGGATCAATGAGGCGGTCATAGATGATTGGTTTGCCGGAGATGAGATGAATCGCGAGGAGAATCAGTCCCGGACAGGGGAGGCTGCCTGGATATGCGGTATGTTGATGGGGGTAGGCCTGATCTTGATTGGGGCAGCTGCTTGGTGGGTAGCGTCAACCCATGTCATTTTGCCATATGATGAAGCCATCACAGGAATGAGCCGACAGGAAATCCATGCGGTGAATAATCGATTGCTCGCCTTTATGGCTCATGACCGCATTACACTATCAGGGACGATGATCTCGTTGGGGATTTTGTATATCATGCTGTCTCTGTATGGATTACGAAAGGGGTCTCACTGGTCCAAACGAATCATGATTCTCTCTTGTGTTATCGGTTTTGCCAGCCTGTTTTACTTTTTGGGTCATGGTTATTTGGACCCCCTTCATGCCCTGCTGTCGGCCGTGCTTTTTCCGCTTTTTTGGCTGATGATCCAATTTGGCCTGACCTCGTTTCAGCCGGATCGATCGCGTAACCGGTACAATACCCGATCTTGGCAGCGCTCCTTGTGGGGCCAACTCTCCTTTGTCTGTTTAGGTGCAGGTTTCTCAGTAGCGGGAATCGTTATTTCTGTTATCGGGATGACAGTAGTGTTTGTTCCGGAGGATTTGGTGTTTATGGATACCTCGGCACATGCCCTCGGGGAAGTGAATGATCGTCTCCTCCCATTGATCGCCCATGACCGGGCAGGCTTTGGCGGGACATTGCTGGCGACGGGGATCGTCTTTTTACTCTTATCACTTTGGGGAATCCGCGAAGGAGAACGTTGGGTATGGTGGGCGTTTTTTCTGGGGGGGATCCCCGGTTTTGTCGGTGGCATCGGAGTGCACATTCAGGTGGGTTATATGGATCACTTCCACTTAACGCCCGCATACTTGGCTTTCTTATTATATGTGGCCGGGCTGATCCTGACGTTCCCCTATCTGATGAACCGATCGAAGTGACTAGTACTACAGTTGCATTTGTACGAAGCGAGTATAGGAGCATGGGTTAGTCGGGCTGGTGGGCTGTCTTCGTTTCGTTGCAAAAAGCGCATAGCGAGACCGGGGAACGAAAGTGACCCAGACGAGACTTGTGCTCTGTGAGTGCAAAGGCGAACCAAAGGCGATACCGACCCTCTCTTTTTTCTCACGGAAAATCGAATTGCCAGACCCGCCCTAGACACCCCGGTACGGTAACTGGGGTTTTTTGAATGGGGCCGATTCGGACATTTCCTTTTGATGTGTACCGAACTTGAAGCTGCCCTTCACGAGTGTGCGGCGGATCTCACCCAACAGCCGCTTTGCCAGTCAGAGCGGTTTCTCCAGCAGGCATAATCGAGGCATTCAGGGGAAATATAAATGGGTTTAAAAAAACCCTTGACGATAAATCCTGCCCGTGTTAAATTAATATCTGTCGCCGCGACACGGACCACAAACGGTTCAGCGGCACAGAAAAAAGTTGTTGACAAGATCGCTGGGATTTGATAAGATAGATCTTGTCGCCGCAAGAGAGTGGCGCACGCCGAAAGGCGGACAACAGAAGCGTT